>NZ_VTTK01000023.1:0-106498 GCF_008365135.1 Azospirillum sp. Sh1
AACGACCGCCAGACCGCCAACTCAGCCTCAAACTGGCCGAGCCTTGAAAATCCCGGACAGCAGTGCGCGAAGGCGGGAATCCAGCCACATCCGCCGCTGATCTGCGGAATTTCCTGGATCCCCGCCTTCGCGGGGATGACGCAAAGTTCCTTTTGTTCCAGAAGCTTACCAATGTCTGGAATTGTGTGAATGCCATAGCGCCTTCGCGGGGATGACGAAAGTCCATTCATTGGAAATTCGCTTCCAAACGCGATGCCCCCGCCCTGCCCCGGTCAGTGCTTGCGCACGCCGAGGTCCAGCAGCGCCTTGCGCAGGCCGGACGCGGCGGCGGGGCTGGGGACGGTCTGGCGGAAGAAGGCGTAATAGCTCCTGCTGAGGGCGGCGGCGGACTGGCCGCGGCTGGAACCGGGGGCGACGCGGTAGATCTCGTACAGGGCGTGGCCCAGACCGCCGTCCAGCTGATACTTCATCTTGATGTTCATGAAGCGCACCGGCCCCAGGATGCGGCGGACGCTCTCCTCCGACTGCTTGGCGTAGATGATCTCCGGCACATTGATCTGGATTTCCGCCGGACGGCCGTTCGAGGTGCGGACGAAGACGGTGGTCGAGGAATAGCCGCAGGGATCGGCGTCGGCGCCAACCTCCTTCACCTGGATCAGGCCGCGCCCCTGCGAGGCGGTGAAGGCGCGCTTCAGATCGACCAGCACCGAACGGCAATCGGCCAGGGTCGGCACGATGATGGTCATGCGCGCCAGATCCTTGATGGAATGCCAGTCGCCGTCATAGTCCATGCCGACCTTCTGGGACGCGCGCTCCTCGCTCTTGATCGGGGCGGCGGAGATGACGCCGCGGTATTTGGCGGCGATGGACTGGCCGACCTGCTCGATCTCCGCCTTCGACGCCGCGGCATCGGCGAAGACGCCCGTCTTGATGCGCGACTGCGCCGCATCCTTGATGCTGTTCAGAAATGCGGCGTGCGTGCCGGTAGCCATGGGTTCGTTCCTTCGCAGGCGACTGATTTATCCCATCATACCGCATGGCCGGTGGAGGAAAAGTGACGGTCGTCACTCGAACGATTTGGGTATGAAAGGAATATAATCTGAAATCTGATCCCTTAACGAACCCGGTGGACGACGTTGCGCGCTCACGGATGTTAACTTTTTTGCAGGAGAAAAAGGCCGTTTCCGAATTCGGCTTACCCCCATGGCCGTAATCCAGCGTGACAGCAATCCATCAATCCAGTGTCCGAATGGGTAAATATAATTGGCAAACATATGGCACCAACCGCCGGTATTTTTGAAAGAATGATGCGCGTTCGCGCATATTGCCGGGGGTTGTCTGGTCTATGTCTTCTGAGATCATCTTAATGAAATGAGTGTAGGCAAAGCCGATACTGGTGTGATGAAAAGAAGACTGTGTGATCGATCGCAAAAACTGTGACCAAGATGGGATATAGTTTGCTGATCCGAGTCCACCCCCTTGAATGGCCCTGTGATCGGCTGGGCCAAATTTGCCACAAGCTTCGAGAAAAGTTAACCGGGCTTGGAAAGGTTTCGTTAACCATTCAAGCCCCAGCATGGCTTCAACACAACGGACATAGGATTGAAGTCATGAGCACGACCACCGCGCCGAGCAAGATCGTCGTCAACGCCTACGGCCAGTCCCAGGATGGCGTCGCGCCGCATTTCAAGCTGCTGGTGGATGGTCAGGAGGTCGGTTCGGCCAATGCGGCCGCCACCTCGTCGAAGGCATACAGCTTCACCGCCGACCTTGCGGCGAATACCGCGCATACGGTCCAGGTCGTCTACGACAACGACACCGCGAACGCCGCCAATCGCGACCTCTATGTTCAGTCGATCGAGGTGAACGGCCACACGCTGAAGCCGACCGACGCCGTCTATGAGCGCCATGACGATGCCGCCCCGGCGCCGACCCAGGCCGGCCAGGAAGCCATGTGGTGGGACGGCGCGCTGACCTTCAAGACCCCCGCCAGCCATTACGCCGCCCCGGTGGCCGCCACTCCGGCGGTGCCCGCCGCCGGCACTGCGCAGAACGTCATCACCGTCAACGCCGCCGGCAATTCGGCGGGCGGCGAAGGCGCGCACTTCACCGTGCTGGTCGACGGCAAGCAGATCGGCGAGGGCACGGCCACCAGCCCGGACGCCAAGGACTTCAAGTTCACCGCCGATCTGGCGCAGGGCACCGCCCATGCGGTCGAGGTGAAGTACGACAACGACGCCGTCATCGGCGGCAGCGACCGCAACCTGTATGTCCACCGCGTCGGCGTCGACGGCAAGACCGTGGCGGCCACCGATGCCGCCATGTCGGTCCACCGCACGGCGGACGGCGCCGAGCTGGGCGCCACCAGCGACCTCTATTGGGACGCCACGCTGACCGCCAAGCTGGACGCCAGCCATTTCGCGGCCACCGGCAGCAGCACGGGCGGCTCCACTGGCGGTTCCACCGATGCGGGCAAGGGCGGCAGCACGGGTGGGTCCACCGGTGGGTCGACCGGCGGCTCCACCGGCGGCTCCACTGGCGGCTCCACTGGCGGTTCGACGGGCGACGCCTCGCTGTCGCTGAAGGTCGGCAACGTCACCGCGTCCGATCCGGGCATGGTGCAGAGCAGCGGCTCGATCAACGGCTTCCTGCACACCAACGGCAACCAGATCGTCGATGAAAGCGGCAACAACGTCCGCCTGACCGGCGTGAACTGGTTCGGCGGCGAGGGCTACAACTATGTGCCCGCCGGCCTGTGGGCCGACAGCTACCAGGGCCACATCGACAGCATGAAGGGCCTGGGCTTCAACGTCATCCGCCTGACCTGGGCCGACGACATGTTCGACAGCGAGGCCGTGACCAACGGCATCGATTACTCGAAGAACCCGGACCTGAAGGGGCTGACCCGCCTGCAGGTCTATGACAAGGTCATCGATTACGCCGGCAAGGTCGGCATGAAGGTGATCCTGGACCACCACCGCAACGACGGCGGCGCCGGCACCAACGAGCATGGGCTGTGGTATACCGCCAACAACCCCGAATCGAAGGTGATCGAGAACTGGAAGATGCTTGCCGAGCACTATGCCGGCAACAAGGCGGTGATCGGCGCCGACCTGCACAACGAGCCGAGCGTCACCGCCACCTGGGGCGACGGCAACCAGGCCACCGACTGGGCCGCGGCGGCCGAGCGCATCGGCAACTCGATCCAGACCGTGAACAAGGACTGGCTGCTGCTGGTCGAGGGCACGGAATGGAGCAGCACGCTGGCCGGCGTGAAGAACCATCCCATCGAGTTCGACGTGCCGAACAAGCTGGTCTATTCGCCGCACGCCTATGGCCAGAGCGTCGGCAACTTCAGCTGGCTGAACGACCCGGCCTATCCGAACAACCTGCCGGCGCAGTATGACGGCATGTGGGGCTTCATCTATAAGAACAACATCGCCCCGGTCCTGATCGGCGAGTTCGGCGGCCAGATGAACAGCGCGGCCGAGCAGACCTGGGCCAACGCCTTCGTCAAGTACATGAACGGCGACTGGAACCTGGACGGCAAGAGCGACCTGCCGGCCGGCCAGCAGGGCATGAACTGGACCTATTGGGCCTGGACCCCGGAATCGGGCGACGTCGGCGGCCTGCTGGAGAAGGACTACAAGACCATCGATCCGACCAAGATGAACATCATCAAGGCGGGTCTGGCGTCCAGCTCCGGCCAATCCGGTTCGGTGCCGGGCAGCGACGAGGCGGTCTTCACCGTGCAGCTGGCCAAGGCGGTCACCACCGCCACCACCATCGACTACGCGACCGAGGACGGCACCGCCAAGGCCGGCAGCGACTACACCGCCGCCCACGGCAGCCTGACCTTCCAGCCGGGCGAGACGAGCAAGACGGTCTCCGTCCACATCAACGGCGACAACGTCACCGAGGGCACGGAGAACTTCCTGCTGCACCTGACCCACGGCACCGCCAACCTCGGCACCGCCACGGGCTACATCACCGACCACGCGGCGTAAGGGGCAGGTTTTCTAACGCACTACTGGGTCCAGAACGGGGCCGGTCCGCGTCGTCACTGACGCGGGCCGGCCCTTTTTTGTTGTCGGAGCCGTGTTTCCCGCCATGCGCTCGACGCGGAGCGTTCGCATAGGGGAAAGCCGACGCCGTAGGGGCGTTGCCACGCCAACGGGATCGGCGCCCAGACACCCCCGGAAGCTTGGCAGGGGCATGCTGGGGCCGCCGCGGCTCATCAATCGGCCACGGTCTGTGCCGGAAAGGTGCGCAGGGGACGGCGGAGCGGGAAGCAATGGAATCCATACGAGAGTGGTGAAACCTTGCAAGCTCACTGTCACGATTCATAGGCCGCCTTTGTTTTCATAGAAAAGAAAACACACAAAAGAGTGATTAGCATACGTTACATAGAAATTTAGACACTCATCTTCATTGTTGCAATTCATTACTCTAGGATTCTTGTGGGAGACAATTTAAAATCTTGCACCGATATTCGACAAATTTCACCAGAGCGCGCGTAGCGTCTATTCATAACCTCCTATGAGTGTTATATCGATCTGAGTGATCCACATAAGGGGAAGAATTTCATGAAAAACAACTAAGAGTGAAAAATATCTAGAAAGACTCACAAGTTATTAAAGAGAGGATCGTATGGAAGTCGTTAGCCCCGATGTCCTGGTCATTAAGAACGACGGAACAAAAATTCACCCTAAGAATCTCCAAACTGGAGAAACTTTCCACTTCCCTGCGCTGCCAGAAACAGAGTTTGAAACGGTATCGATTGATAATGATGCTCTAATTTGCAGGCATGGCGACGAATTCAACGCCATGTACTTCAATCAATCCATCGTTAACGATATTAATATTGTCATCGAGCAGTCCCGATCCCTCGATCTTTTGGCCAGATTGGCATCCGACGCCAATGCGGAGCCCGATCGCGACATAGACCCCAATACCATCGACGAGACCGGTTTGGATGCCGACGTCGAAGGGGCGGCGTTCAGCTTCGATCCCGGGCGCATCCTGCGGGATATCAACGACAACGTGGTTGACCGTTTCAACCCGTTCTCGGGCAATGGGATTGGCAAGCGCATCGTCAGCCTTATCCCGGATCCGGTCAATCCATGCACCGGAAATGGCATTCTCACCAGTCTCGTCAGAGTGGCTCCGGCCAACTACGACATCCTCAAGACCGGACCTCAGTTGGCCGGCCTGCAGGATCTGCGGCCTGGCGACATTCTGCTGAAGCAGTTGGAGCTCGACCCCAAACATTTGGATTCTCTTGCAATCACGTTGGGCCAGTCGTTCCTCAACAATTCCGGCCATCCATACCTCGGTGCCTGCCTGCTGACTCACGCGCTGATCTACATCGGTGACGGTTTGGTGATTGAGGCGGTCAGCAAAGGGGTCGGCGTCACGCCGCTGTACGCAGAATGCAGTTTCAATGGCTGCAATTACTCGAACTTCAACTTCTACGTACTGCGCTCCAAGCATGCGGACGTGGTCCGTGAGGTGATCAACACCGCCAAGACCCTGGTCACCACGACCAGGATCCACGATGCGAACACTCGGGTGAAGGTCGCGTACAATATTGCGGAACTCGCTCTGGGAATCGGTGAGAAACTCACCCAGATCCTTTATCCCCTGCCCTCCGAAGCGATCAAACTGATCAAGCTTGGCCAGGACGCCACCAAGGACTTCACCCGCGCGCTAAATGCCGGGAATTCTCCGCAGCTGTTCTGCTCCGAACTGGTCGCCTACTGCTATCACGTCGCTGCCGACAAGACCGACCGCGAGCGCTTCTTCAAGCGCGGTCTGCAAAACCGCATTACGCCGGAGCATCTCTATGTGCTCGGCCGGAGCGACCCCGACAACTTCAACTACGTCGGCGAGCTCCACAAGGGCAAGCGCTGACGCCACCGCCCCATCGGAGACCTCCCCGGGGGCTCCGATGGGGGGCCTTGGCCGCGCGCGTCACATCCTGAACTTCGAAGCATGGAAGGAGCATGCCATGGTCATTCGCTCCCCGTCCGCGACCCGAGTGCGCCATCGCCGGTCCATCGTGCCGGAACTTTTCACGTCAGCACTCGCTGCCGCTCTGCTCGCCCTCCTGCCCATGTCCCGGCCAGTGCTGGCATTGAGCACAGCCGAATCGGCCGACACCATCGCCGCCCCGGATGCCTCGCCCCTGGAGCATGTCCAACGGAACGCAAGTTACTGGCGCTCTCCGGATCAGAGGCTCCTGTCCTATTGGATCAACGTCCGGTCGTTCTGCGGCCCCGACCCGGCCAAGGCTCAGGGATGCGAGCGGGCGGACAAGGTCGCCGCCCATCTCTCTGCCGCGGCGAAGGATTGGACCGATGCCTGTGCAGACTGTGGCGTCCGTTTCGAACGGGTGGAAGACCGGACGATGGCCGTCTTCGCAGTCCAGTACGTCGCCTATATCCGCAAGGACGGCGGGCTGGTGCCGGCGCCTTATCTTGCCCACGCCTTCTACCCGTCATCCGCCGTCGCTTCACGGATTCTGCGGATCGGACCCGCCTACTGGCAGTCGTCCTACGATCCAGCCGGCATTCTGCGCCACGAACTCGGCCATATCCTGGGCTACGTCCACGAGCATCGGCGTCCTGGAGCCAACCAGGGAGCCTGCTTCGAGCAACCGGAGAGCCTGCCGCCCGCCGTCCGCCGCGTCGCGCTCACCGAATATGATCCGCGGTCGATCATGAGGCCGGCGTCCTGGTGCGACAGTCCCGGTGACCGCCACTCGCTCGCCATTTCGGAACGGGACATTGCCGGCCACCGGGCATTGTACGGCCCTCCGCCGTAAGAGGGGATTGCTCGGTCGCGGCATTGTTTGCCGTCACACCAAGCCCCCGATGCCCGGCCACTCCACCGCCGGATGCCCGGCCAGACGGTCGAGCAGGCGGTCCAGCAGGTCCCAGATTGCCGCATCGTGGACGCGGTGGTGGGTCAGCAGGCCGATGGGCTCGGCGGGGTTGCCCCTGCCCTCTTGGCGGCCCTCGCGGCGGTCGCGGAGTTCACGGCAGAGGAGGTCCAGCAACCCATCCAACGGTACGGCGGAGCGGGTGCCGTGCCAGTCGATCAGGTCGAGGTGGGTGTTGATCCAGGCCAAGCCGTCTCCGCCATTGGTCCGGCTTGCGGGCGCCGGGCCGAAGGCGGAGACGGCGCGGTAGCCGACGGCGGACAGGCGGGACGGCATGTCGGCGGCCATGCGGTTCCAGGGCGGGACGAACAGCGGGAGCAGGCGGTCGCCGAACAGGGCTCGCAGGGTGGACAGGCCGCGTTCGGCCTCGGCTTGGCGGATTTCGGCGGGGCGTTCCGGGCCGAATTCGCACTTCTTGGCGCCGGGGGCGGCGTGGTCGGTGTGGGACCAGCCATGGACCAGCGGGGTGACGTTCGGGTGGCCGGCGAGGGCGTCGGCGAGCGAGGGCTCGGCGTCGGCCGGGATGACGGCGAGGCCGAGCGGGATGCCGGCCCGGGCGCAGCGGTGCAGAAGGCGGTCGAGCTGCGGGCTGGCGGCGATCGCGTCGTCGTCGCGCAGCCAGAGGGAACAGCGGCGGCCGAGATCGGTCCAGCGCGCCAGTTCATCGTCCACCGCGGTCCAGTTCGTCATGGCGTCTTCTCCGCCAGCATGGTTTCGACGATCTCCACGCTGCGCGCCGCACCGGCCAGCGAAGCGGGGCTGAGCGGCGGGATGCGGGCGCCCAGCACGGAATGCAACGCCTGGGCGAGGCTGTCGGGCGTGAGGTCGGCCTCGCGCAGGGTGGCGATGCCGGGCTGGCGGGCCAGGATGGCGGCGCGGATGGTCTGTTCGACCTCCCTGCCGTCCTCGAAGGGGCAGAAGACGCTGGGGACGCCCGCCGTCAGGCAGTCCAGCGCGGTGTTGTAGCCGCAGCGGCCGACGGCGGCGGAGGCCCGGCCCAGCAGGGCGCGGAAGTCGGGGCGCACCGGCTCCACCAGCAGGCGGTCGGCCGGGGCCATGGCGCGCAGCCGGTCGGCCAGCGCCGCGTCGCCCTTCGCCACCAGCAGGCGCCAGCGCTGCGGCAGGGCGCCGGATGCCGCACAGCGGGCTGCGGCCTCGAAGACCGGGCGGCCGACCGGGCCGCCGCCGGCGGTGACCAGGATCTCAGCATTGCCGTCGGTGCCGTCATCGGGGACGGGCGGCGGCGGGACGACGAAGCCGGTGTAGCGCAGCAGCGGGCGCATCGCCGGGGTCAGCGGCCAGCTGTCCTCCAGCGGGATCAGGGCGGGGTCGGAATGGACCAGCACGCCGTCGTAGAAGCGCAGCAGGCGGTCTTCGGTCTCGGCGACGCGCTTCGGTTTGGAGGGCGGGGCCAGGATGTCGCGGACCGATGCCAGGGTCAGCGGCGGGCGCGGCAAAGCGCGGGCGCGCTCCAGCAGGGCGTCGAATTCGGCGGCCAGGGCGCGGCGGCCGAAGGGGAAAAGCTCGGTGATGAGGACATCGGGGCGGAGGCTGTCGAGCAGGCCGGTCAGCATCGCCTGCCGCGCGGCGAAGAGGGCGGCATCGGCGGGGCGGCCGTCGGCGGCCAGCAGGGTGGCGAAGTCGGCGCCGTCGCTCGCCAGCGGCGGCAGCTGGTGCAGGGTGGCGCCGTCGCTTCCCAGATGGGGGGCGGGACGGCCGCCGCTGACCACGTCGACGCTCCAGCCGCGGGCGGCGAAGGCCTCGGCCAGGGCGAGGGCGCGGCTGAGATGGCCGGTGCCGAGCAGGTGGGTGACGGCGATCACGAGCTTCATGACAGGCGCTGCCCCTCCCTTGGGCCGGCGGGGTGGAGCGTGCCGTCGTCGGCGAGCACCATGGCGTAGAGGCGGTCGCGCTTGACCGGAACCGGCGGCGGGCCGCGGAAGTCCCAGCCCCAGGCGAGCGCCAGGGCGACGCGGATGACGCCGATGTGGGTGACGACGAGGTGACTCTCCTTCTCCCCCCTGGGGAGAAGGTTGGGATGAGGGGGGTCGGCGCAGCCGAAGAGATCCTCGCCGTGCGTCCCCCTCACCCTAACCCTCTCCCCGGGGGGGAGAGGGGATTGCCGCTCTTTCAGCCACCCGATCAACCGGTCCCGCACATCCGCGGGGCTTTCGCCGCCGGGGGGGCGGAAGTCCCAGCCCCAGTGTTCGAGGTCGCGGTAGCCGCTGGCGGGGTCGGCGCGGAGGTCGTGGCCGCGCCGGCCCTCCCAGGCGCCCCAGTCCATCTCGATCAGGCGGGGGTCGGTGTGGATGGGGCGGTCGTTGCCAAGGATGCGGGCTGTCTCGACGGCGCGCGACAGGGGGCTGGCGTGCAGGGTGGCGTCGCGCCAGTCCTCGGGCAGGGTCAGGCGGGCGAGACGGTCGCGGCCCTCCTGGTCGAGCGGGATGTCGGTGCGGCCCTGGATGCGGCCCTCGCGGTTCCAGGCGGTGATGCCGTGGCGCAGGAAAGCGATGCGGATCATGACAGCAGGCCAGTCAGGAGGCCGCGCAGGCGCTGGGCCGCCGCCGGCAGGGCGTGGTGGGCCTCGACATGGGCGCGGGCGCGCTGGCCGAGCCCGCGCAGGGCCGGCGGGTCGGCCAGCAGGGCGGATAGCGCGGCGGCGAAGTCCTGTGCGGTCGGGCCGGTCAGCCGGCCGCCGACACCGTCGCGGATGACGGTTCCGGTGCCGGCATTGTCGATGGCGAGCACGGGAACGCCGTGGGCCTGCGCCTCCAGATAGACCATGCCGAAGGCCTCGTTCAGGCCGGGCCAGGCCAGCAGGTCGGCGGCGCGGTAATGGACGGCGAGATCGGCGGGGGCGCAGGCACCGAGGAGACGCACGCGCGGGCCGAAGGGCGCGAAGAGGGCCGAGACCTCCGCCGCCGCCGGGCCGTCGCCGACGATGTCGAGCGTCCAGGGCCGGGCAGCGAGACCGGACAGGGAGCCGGCGAGCAGGCGGTAGGAGGCCAGCTTGTCGCCCGGCCGCATCATGGCGACGGTCAGAAGACGCGGTGGGGAGTTCGGTTCGGTGCGTTCGACGGCAGGGGGGAGGTCGAGGAAGGGCGGCAGCATCGCCACCTGCTGGCCGGGCGGGCCGTAGGCCTCCACCGCCTGACGGTCGCGGGCGCTGACGCAGAGGACGAGGGCGGCCTGCTCGATGGCGGACTCGGCGGCGGCGGCGAAGGCGGACCAGGGGCCGCTCAGGCGCTTGCGGGCGCGGGTCGCCTCCACCACGACATAGGGGATGCGGAGGGCGCGGGCGACGGCCGGGCCGATCAGGTCGGGCGCCTTGTAATAGACATGGTAGCTGAGCCACAGCGCCGGGCGCCGCGCCGGCTCGGCGGCGTAGAGGGACAGCAGGCGGTCGCATTCGGCGGCGGCGGCGGCGGACAGGCGAGCCTGAGCGGCGGGGTCGCCGGCACCGTCATAGACGCGCAGGGCGCTCGCCACCTCCACCGGGCCGTTGGTTTCCAGCGCGCGCAGGATCAGCCGCGCCATCTGGCGGTCGCCGGAGGGGATCGGGTGGTCGACCGGTTTCAGGGGGGCGTAGAATGCGACGCGGGGTGCGCTCACGCCGCGGCCTCCTCCAGGCGGCGGACGAGGCGGTCGATGCCGGCGGTCATGCCGAACTCGGCGCGCAGGCGGTCATGGGCGGCCTCGCCCAGCCGCAGGCGGAGCGCCGGGTCGGTGGCGAGCCGTTCCAGCGCGGCGGCAATGGCGGGCGGGGTGCCGTCGGTCAGCAGGCCGTGGGTGCCGTCGGCGATGAATTCCGGGATGGCGGAGACGGCGGTGGAGAGGATGGCGAGGCGCTGGCTCGCCGCCTCCATCAGCACGTTGGGCAGGCCGTCGCGGTCGCCGTCGCCGGCCACGACGCTGGTCAGAACGAACAGGTCGGCATGGCGCAGCGCCTGGATCACCGCCGCCTGATCCTGGGCGCCGCGCCAGTCGATGCGGTCGGACAGGCCGAGCCGCTCGGCCTGCGCGCGCAGGGCCTGCTTGCACTCGCCGGAGCCGATATGGACCAGCCGCCAGTGCAGCCCGTCCGGCAGCGTCGCCAGCGCGTCGAGCAGCCGGTCATAGCCCTTCTTCTCCACCAGCCGGCCGACCGACAGGATCTCCACCGCAAGGGTAGGGGTGGAGCCGTCGCGGCTGGGGGCGGTCGCCTCCCGGTCCGGCGGGGCGGGAAAACGGGAGAGGTCGAGGCCGTGATAGACGAGGTCGATGCGGCCGGGATCGGCGGCAAGGCCGCGCAGATGGGCGGCGCCGACGGCGGTGCAGGTTGCGCCGAAGCGGGCGTCGGCCAGCTTCTCGCGCTTCTCCCACTCCGGCGTGGTCCAGATGTCCTTGGCATGGGCGGAGAAACCCCAGCCGATGCCGCGGATCGACGCGGCATAGCGCCCGACCGAGGCCGGGGTGTGCAGGAAATGGGCGTAGAGGAAGGGCACGTCGGCCGGCAGCTCCGCCGCGAGAACCAGGGCCTGTCCGAAGCGGCGCCCCCGGTTGGCGGTGCGGTCGCGGTTGAGGTCGCGCAGCCATGTCGCCGCGGTGCGGACCAGACCGGCCGGGTGGCGGAGGATCAGGCGGCCCAGCGCGCTGAGGACGCGGCCCGGCTCGTCGCGCAGATATTCCGGCAGGTAATGGACGGGTGCGGTGATGCGGTCGTGCAGGGCGTGGCGGCGGCTGTCGGTGGGATGGCGCAGCGACCAGATCGCCAGTTCGACGCCGCGCTGCTGCAGGGCCAGAAGCTCCTGCGCGATGAAGGTCTCCGACAGGCGGGGATAGCCCTTCACCACCACGGCAATTTTCAAAGCTTTACGAGTCACCATGCACACCGGACGGCATCATGCCGTCCGTTCCCTGGGTGGTTAGGGTAACCGCATATGGAATCAGGATTCCCATGAAAGGACGTTCGTCATCCCCGCGAAGGCGGGGATCCAGGAAACTTTCGTGCGAAGTAACCGAAACGGTTGGATTCCCGCCTTCGCGGGAATGACGTGGTTCCTTGTGTGGGATCATAACCGCCAAATGCGATCACCTTGCCTGGATGGTCATGCGCGCTTGCCCGCCATCGCGCGGGACATCCGTTCCGCCGCCCGGCGGATCGGGGTGACGGGGGTGGCGCGGGCGACCACCGAATCCGCCTCCAGCACCTCGCGGGTCAGCCCGACGATGCGGTCCAGACCGCCGAGCAGGCCGGGCAGCGGGCTGGCCGAGGGCGGCGGCTGGTTCGACAGGGCGCGGATGGCGGCGGCCATCGCCAGCGGGTCGGTGCCGTCGCGGTCGCTGTCCAGCGTGCGCAGCAGGCCCAGAGCCTCCGCCGCCTCGGCACGGATGCGCTGTTCCAGCCGCGGGCGGGTGCGCGGGGCCAGGACCGACGGCTTGTCGAAGGACAGGATCTCGCAGAAGGTGTTGTAGCCGCCCATCGCCACCACGCCGATGGCCCCGGCATAGAGATCCTCCATGCGGGAATGGAAGTTGATGGTCTCCACCCTGCCCTTCAGCCGGCGGATGCGGGCGGCGAACTCCTGGCGGCGGGCATCCTCCAGGAAGGGGCCGTAGACGATCAGGGCGCGGGGGGTGAGGTCCGGATCGGCTTCGTAGGCGGCGATGGTCCAGTCGACCAGGGCCGCGCCGTCGCCGCCGCCGCCGGGCGTCACCAGCACATAGGGCGCCGCCATGGGAGCGTCGGCGGCCTGGACGGCGCCGCCGCCCTCCGTCGGTTCGCGCTTCAGATAGCCGGTGTAGCGCACCCGCGCGGCGATCTCCGCCGGCAGGTCGAGGCCGTCCAGCGGGCGGTAGACCTCCGGCAGGCCGTAGATCCAGAGCTGGTCGTAATAGCGCTCGATGGCGGCGACCGCCTCCTTGCGCTCCCATTCCGGCTGCAGGGCTTCCGGCGCATCCAGCACGTCGCGCAGGCCCAGCACCACGCGGGTGTTGCCGGTCGCCCGCATCTCCTCCAGGGCCGGCAGGAATTCGCCGTGCAGGCCGGTCGGCTCCTTGTCGACGATGGCCAGCGTCGGGCGGAAGGCGCGGGCGGTGGCGCGGATGATCTCCGCCCGGATTGCGGCGGTCTCCTCGATCGGCAGGCCGAGGTTGCGGGCGGTGTAGCCGCCGTCCGGCAGCTTCACCACGCCGGGCAGGCGCACATGGTCGACCCGCTCCGGAAAATCGAAGCGGCCGGCGACCGGCGAGCCGGTGAGGATCAGCGCCGAGGCATCGGGAAAGGCCGATACCAGCGCCTGGGCAATCGTCCGCGACCGCCGCAGATGGCCCAGCCCGAAGGTGTCGTGGCTGTAGAGCAGGATGCGCGGCGGGGTGCGGTCGGGATGGATGGAGCGAAGGGGGGCCAGGGGCTGGTGCATGCTCGGACACTCCGCTTCAGCACTGCGTCGGAACCGAAAAGCCGTTGCAGAACAGTTCACTGTACTCGTCTGAGGACCGGCTCGGTCCCGGTGGTTGCGCGTCTGGTCCAGATGCCGGCAGCAGCGCTCCAGCCTGGATAGAACCCCTCACATGGATCGCGCCGCGCATCAACCCGCCTTCCGGCCAGGAGACGGCAACCCAGCTATGCACTGTGATATATGAGTTATAGCCAAGCTCGCGCTTTGAGGAGGCCGCCGCTTTGGGCAAGGCAATCGCATATGGGACACATATTCCTTGGCAGGGACTTCCGTCATCCCCGCGAAGGCGGGGATCCAGAGTTCGCAAGGCGACTCTGATGGAAAAGCCTGGATCCCCGCCTTCGCGGGGATGACCGGCTTCCTTGGGAGGAACACGATCTTCATATGCGATTGCCCGCCGTTTCGAGGGGTCAGTCGCCATGATAAGGATCCAGGGCGTCGCGCAGGCCGTCGCCGAAGAAGTTGAAGGACAAGACTACCAGGATCACCGGCAGCATCGGCAATGACACCCAAGGATAGGTTTCCACCGCCATCAGGTTCTGGGCGTCGTTCAGCATCACCCCCCAGCTGGTCGCCGGCGGGCGCAGGCCGAGCCCCAGGAAGGACAGCGCCGTCTCGCCCAGGATCATCGCCGGGATCGACAGGGTGGCGCTGGCCAGCAGGTGGCTGGCGAAGTTGGGCAGCAGGTGGCGGCGGATGATGCGGGCCGGGCTGGCGCCCATCAGCTCCGCCGCCATGACGAAATCCTCCTCGCGGAGCGCCAGGAAGCGGGAGCGCACGGCGCGGGCCAGCGACGGCCAGTCGAGCAGGCCGAGGATGACGGAGATGCAGAGGAACACCGTCACCGGCGACCATTGCGCCGGCACCGCGGCGGACAGCGCCAGCCACAGCGGCAGCTCCGGCAGGGATTTCAGGATTTCCGACAGGCGCTGCACCCCGGCGTCGATCCAGCCGCCGAAATAGCCCGCCATGCCGCCCAGCGTGATGCCGATGGCGAAGGATACGGCGATGCCCAGCAAACCGACGGTCAGCGACAGCTGCGCCCCGATGGCGAGGCGGGAGAGCATGTCGCGGCCCAGCCGGTCGGTGCCGAGCAGATGCAGCGAGGCATCCGGCGGCGGGCAGACCAGCCGCGTCCGCAGTTCCGCCAGACCCAGGAAGCGGTAGGGCGCGCCGGGGCAGAAGAACCGGAGCGGCATCGGCCGGCTGGTGTCGGTCTCGTAACGCCAGCGATAGTCCTTCAGGTCGGGACGGCCGACGGTCGGGTAGACGAAGGGGCCGATGAAGGTGCCCTCGTGGAACAGGTGGACGCCCTGCGGCGGGGCGTAGAGATGCTCCACGTCGCGTTCGTTGGCGCCGTAGGGCACCAGGAAATCGACGAAAGGCAGGCTGAGATAGGACAATCCCAGGAACAGCGCCCCCAGCACCGCCAGCCGGTGGCGCAGGAAGCGGCGCAGCATCAGCCGCCCGGCCGAGGCGCCCGGATCGAAGCGGGTGGCCGGGGCGTCGGGCGTCTCCGGATCGGGATAGGGCCGGCTGTCGACGTAGTGCGCCCAGCCGCCTTTCACGACCGGGTCCTTCATGCCCGGGTTTTCCGCGCCCGGACCCTTCATGGCCTCGTCTTTCACGATTGGGCCTTCCTCGCCTTGCCCAGGCGGATGCGGGGATCGAGCAGGGCGAGCGCGATGTCGGAGACCAGCATGCCGACCAGCACCAGCAGCGAGATGAACATCAGGATGAAGCCGGACAGGAAGATGTCCTGCGCCCGCAGCGCCTCCAGCAGGGCCGGGCCGATGGTCGGCAGGCTGAGCACGACGGAGATCAGCACCGATCCCGACACCAGCGACGGCAGCAGCGAACCGATGTCGGAGACGAAGGGGTTCAGCGCCATGCGCAGCGGATAGCGGGTCAGCCGGCGCAGCGGCGGCACGCCCTTGGCCTTGGCGGTGACGACATAGGGCTTGCCCAGCTCGTCCAGCAGGTTGGCGCGCAGGCGGCGCACCATGGCGGCGGTGCCGGACAGGCCGATGACGATGGTCGGCACGATCAGGTGTTCCAGCACCGAGCCGATCTTGGCCCAGCTGAGCGCCTGATCCTCGTAGCGGGCGTCGACCAGCCCGCCGATGGGAAGCCCCAGCCATTTCTGGCCGTAATAGAGCAGGATCAGCGCCAGCAGGAAATTCGGCGTCGCCAGACCGATGTAACCGACGGCAGCGGCGAGGTAATCGACCCAGCTGTTGGCGCGGATCGCCGCCAGCGCACCCAGCGGGAAGGACACCAGATAGACGAACAGCACGGCGGCGAGGTTGAGGATGACGGTGAACCACAGGGTCTCCCCCACCACCTCCGCCACCGGCTTGTTGAACTCGAAGGACCAGCCGAGATCGCCCTGCAGCAGGCCGTGGAAGCCGTTCGGCCCCGGCCAGACGCCGATCCAGACCAGATATTGCTCCGCCAACGGGCGGTCGAGCGCGTATTCGTGGCGCAGGAACTCCGCCTTCGCCAGACCGGCCTCCTGGCCGGTGGCGCGCAGTTCGGCGATCTGGTTGGACAGATAGTCGCCGGGGGGCAGGTTGATGACGATGAAGATCAGCATCGACACCACGACCAGCGTCGGCACCATCACCAGCAGCCGGTGCAGGATGAAGCGCAGCATGGGCGGTCACTCCCCCCCGCGGTGGCTGCCGGCCGGCTCCGGATCGGCCGGGCGGGCGTCGGCGAAATAGAACTCGTCGGGGCGGTAGACGCCGAGATAGGCGCCGGGATCCCACAGCCACAGCCCCTTGTCCGGGACGTTGCGCAGGCGGTTGGCTACGGCGATGGGCTGCGGCGTCTTCGACACCACGCCGATGGCGAAGATCTGGTCGGCATGGATGTCGAGCAGCGCCGACCACAGGGCCCGGCGTTCCGTCTCGTCGGTGGTGTGGCGCCAGCGGCGGGCCAGCTCCATCAGCTCCTGCGGGATCGGCATGTCGATGGGTTCGCCGGCGCTGCCGGAGGTCTGGTAATACTGCCCCCATTTCGGCCAGCTGAAATTCTCCTGGGTCATCGGCGCCAGCTCCTCCGGGCTGCTGTCGGGGTCCGGGATGCCGTTGTCCCAGCCGCCCCACACCGCCATCATCGTCTGGCCGGCATAGACCCGGTTGCGCAGAACGTCGCGGTCCACCGTGCGCACCAGCAGCCGGATGCCGATGTCGCGCCAGGTCTCGGCGATGATCTGCAGCGCGTCGGCCACCTCCGGCTTTTCGCCGGCGGTTTCGACGATCACCTCCAGCGGCCGGCCGTCGGGAAGCCGGCGGTAGGCGGCGCCGCGCGGGCGCTTCAGCCCCATCCCGTCCAGCAGGGCCGCCGCTTGGCGCGGGTCGTAGCCGGTCCACACCCCGGTGCGTTCCGGCTTGTAGAGCGGGCTGCGCGGCAGCACGTCGACGCCGCTTTCCTGCGCCAGCCCGAAGAAGAGCGAACGGTTGATGATGCGGCGGTCGATGCCCATCGACAGGGCGCGGCGGAAGCGGACGTCGCGCAGCACGGCGCGCCAGACCGGATCGTTGTAGTTCAGGTTGGGATAGAGCGCGATCTCCGCCGCCTTGCCCTCCGGCCACAAGAGGGTGCGGTAGTCGCCCTGCCGTTCCCCCGACACCAGCACCGGCACCTGGGAGAAGGTCAGCCCTTCGGCCTGGAGGTCGGCCTTGCCGGTGGCGACCTGGGCCGGGATCAGCCCGCCGGCCATCACCGTCACGTCCAGCCCGTCGGTGTAGGGCAGCTGCATGCCGCGGGCGTCGAAGCGGTGGTAATAGGGGTTGCGCTGGAACAGCAGATGGGTGCCGGTGCCCTTGGAGATCGCCATCCAGGGCTGCAGCGTCGGCTCGTCCGGGTTCTCCATCCGGAACATGTCGTCGCGGGCGTTGTGCAGGGCCGCCCAGTTGCGGACCTTGTATTTGGCGATCAGCGGGGCGAGGTCGGCATCGCTGGTGTAGCGGGCGTGGAAGCGCTTCAGGTAATGGGCCGGGCGGTAGATGAAGGGCGGCCGGGCGGCGGCCAGCGTCGGGAGGAAATAGGGGTTCGGCTCCTCCCAGCGGAAGCGGGCGGTGACCGCGTCGGGGAAGCTGACCTCCGGCGGCTTGCCGTCCACCAGCATGAAGCGCGGCGGGCCGGAGGGCGACAGCATCGGGTTGTTGGCGATGTCCTCCCACCAATAGCGGATGTCGTCGCTGGTGAAGGGGGCGCCGTCGGACCAGCGGTGGCCGGCCCGCAGGGTCAGGGTGAAGTCGCGGCCGTCATGGACCGTCACGTCCTTCAGGATGTCGGGCACGATCTCCCGCGTCTCGGTGTAGCCGACCAGCCGGGCGTAGCCATACAGCACGGCGATGCGGCTGTTGCGCCGCTGGGTGATGAAGGTGCGGATCCAGCCGCCGGAACGGCCGAGGTCGCGGCCCTTCGCCTCCAGGTCGACGATCAGCGGCTCGTCCGGCATGCGCTGCCGCACCGGCGGGATCAGGCCGTAGACGACCTCGTCGCGCAGGAGGGTGGGCTCCTGCGGGGTGAAGGCGGCGGCGGGGGTGGCGAGGAGGAGGGTGAGGAGGAGGGCGGCGGCGATCCCCGCGAACTTTTCCCCTCTCCCCCCCGCTCTCGCGCAAACGAAGTTTGCGCTGACGCGACAGGCGGACCATAGGTCCGCCGAAAGCGGGGAGAGGGTCAGGGTGAGGGGGATGCATTGCAGGATTTTCGCGAGCATCCCGCCGCGCGTCCCCCTCACCCTTCCCACCGCAGAGCGGTGGGCCCCTTCCCTCTCCCCGGGGGGGAGAGGGTGAGAGGCTCCGGCGCCGCAAAAGTGCTTGGTCATGCCGCCCGCCTCACGAAATGCCCCGGCGCGGCTTCCACCAGCGGGGGCGGGGCGCCGTCGGGGGTGGGGCGGAAGGGTTCGGGCCAGAGGTCGGGACGGCCGGCGCCCAAGGCCACGGTGGCGATGTCGATGGGACGGTCGACGTCCGGCTCCGGCGAGGCGGCGATCAGCGCGCGGGTGTAGGGGTGCAGCGGGGCGGAGAACAGGAGGGCGGGCGGCGCCTCCTCCATCACCCGGCCGGCGCGCATCACCGCGACCCGGTCGGCCAGCCGCGCCACCACCGCCAGATCGTGCGAGATGAACATCAGGCTGAGGCCGAGCCGCTGCTTGATCGATTCCAGAAGGTCGAGCACCTGCGCCTGCACCGACACGTCGAGCGCCGAGGTCGGCTCGTCGCAGATCAGCAGCTGCGGGTCGAGGGCGAGCGCACGGGCGATGCCGATGCGCTGGCGCTGGCCGCCGGAGAAGGCGTGGGGATAACGGTTGGTCCAGGCGGGATCGAGGCCGACCTGCGCCATCAGCGCCCGCACCCGCTCGCGCCCCTCGCCGCGGCCGCAGACGCCGTGGATCGCCAGCGGCTCGGCGATGATCTCGCCGACGCTCATGCGGGGACTGAGGGAGGCATAGGGATCCTGGAACACCATCTGGGCACGGCGGCGGTAGGCGGTCAGCTCCGGCCCGGTGGCGGAAAGGAGGTCGAGCGGCGGTTCCCCGGCGGATGCCCGGAACAGCAGGCGGCCACCGGGGTCCGGCCGCTCCGCCAGCATGGCCAGCCGCGCCAGCGTCGTCTTGCCTGATCCTGACTCGCCGACGATGGCCAGCGTCTCGCCGCGGCCGACCGACAGGTCGACGCCGTCCAGCGCGCGGATACGCTGGTTGCCGCGCTCGTAGGTCTTGGCGACGCCGTGGAATTCCAGGATGGCGTCGCGCACGTCCTCGCCCGGCGGTACGCAGACCATCGCCGGGATGGAGGGGGCGGCGGCCATCAGCTTGCGGGTGTAGCCGTGCAGCGGCCGGCCGAGAACGTCGGCGCAACAGCCCGATTCCATGACCCGGCCGGCGCGCATCACCACCACGGCATCGGCCATGTTGGCGACCACGCCCAGATCGTGGGTGACCAGCAGAACCGCCATGCCGGTCTCGGCCTGCAGCTCCTTGATCAGGGCCAGCACCTGGGCCTGCAGGGTGACGTCGAGCGCGGTGGTCGGCTCGTCGGCGATCAGCAGCTGCGGGCGGGCGACCATCGCCATGGCGATCATCGCGCGCTGGCGCAGGCCCCCCGACAGCTGGAACGGATAGGAGCGAAAGGCGCGCACCGGATCGGGGAAGCCGACGCGGTCGAACATGGCGAGGCAGCGTTCGCGCGCACCGGTCCGGTTGCAGTTGCCGTGCAGTCGCAGCACCTCGATCGTCTGGTCGCCGATGGTGTGGAGCGGCGACAGCGCGCTCATCGGTTCCTGGAAGATCATCGCGATGCGGCTGCCGCGGATGTCGCGCAGGCGGGACGCCGGCAGGCGCAGCAGATCGACCGCCTCGGCACCCTGGCCGAACAGGATCGAGCCGCCGGTGACCGTCGCCCCGCGCGGCAGGATGCCGAGGATGCTGCGGCAGGTCAGCGTCTTGCCCGATCCGGACTCGCCGACCAGCGCGACGCTCTGCCCGGCGCCGATGGAAAAGCCGACGCCGTCGACCACCGGGCGGGGGGCGTTGCGGAAGCGGATCGTCAGGCCTTCGACGGTCAGCATCTTTGGGTCTCCAGGCTCATCGCATCCCTTGCCTCACCCCTCACCCTTCCCAGGCTCCGCCTGGGCCCCTTCCCTCTCCCGGGGCGGGAGAGGGATTTGGGTCGCCGGAGGCGGAACGGCCGGCGCTTCGCTGGTCAGGCGCTTGCCGACCTGCTGGATCACCCGCAGCGGCAAATCCGGCACCGACGACAGCAGCCGCAGCATGTTCGCCCCGTCCAGCCGCAGCAGACGCAGGTCGGTGCGGGCGCGGATGGTGGAGAAGCGGCGGACGCCGGCCAGAAGCTCCAGGTCGCCGATCACCTCTGGCGGCTTGATGTAGGCGATGTGCAGCGGCGGCTGGTTGTCGGGCATCAGCCGCACCAGCTCCGCCTCGCCTTCCGCCAGGACGAAGGTGAATTCCGACTGCTCGCCGCTGCGGTAGATGAAATCGCCGGCCGCCACCGTGCGCCATTCCGACGCCGTCAGCAGGCGGCGCAGCACCGTTTCCGGCAGGTCGGAGAAGACGGGGGAGCGCGACAGCAGGCGCAGGGCCGGCTCGTCGGTCTCTTCCGCCTCGCCCGGCATGGTGTCCTCGTCGTGGTCGGCGCCATGCTGGCCGCGCCGGACCAGCCGGCCGTCCTCCAGGTCGTAGAGCGCGTCGAAGGCCGGGTTGTCGGCGATCCGCTCCTCCAGCACGATCAGGGTCATGGTCGGCAGCAGTTCCTTCATGCGCAGGAAGATGCGCAGCCGCTCCTCCGGATCGTAGCTGTTCAGCGCCTGATAGATGACGAAGATGTCGGGCTTCTTCATCAGGCCGCGGATCAGCTGCACCCGCTGGCGCACGCTGATCGGCAGCAGCGAGCCGCCGATGCCGACCTCGCCCAGCGCCACCAGGATCAGCACGAAGGCGCGGGCGTCGGTCCGCTCCAGCGCCTCGTCCACCAGGGCCCGCAGCTGGGTGATGGCGCGCGGATCCTCCGTCGTGATGCGGCCGAACAGCAGATTGTCCATCACGTTCAGGCGCGGGTGGTAGAGGTCGGGATCGAAGACGGCGACCTTGTCGCGCAGCTCGTACGGCATCTCGTTCAGCAGGCTGTGGCGGATCGCCATGATCGCCTCGCGCTCCGCCGGGGGCACGAAGTCCATGCCGTCGCGCTTGGGCACGATCATCAGGAACATGGTGGCGAACAGCAGGGTGTCCGCCTCCTGATGGCGGCGCTGAGGCCGTTCGGAGCGGCGCTTCAGCCGGGTGACCGCCTCCACCAGCTCCTCGAACAGGGAGTCGTCGATGTGCGGGTAGCGCATGATCATGACGTCGCCGTCGGCGCTGTCGCGATAGACGCCGACCACCCGCATGGCGAAGCGGCGGCCGATGCGGACGGCGGAGTCCCACAGCCCGTAGGTCTCCATCAGCTCGCGGACGGTCGGGTTGCAGACCATGCGGGCGACCGTCAGCCGCTTGCCGTCCGGCAGGCCGAACAGCATGTTCTCCGCAAGGCTGGCGTAGGGGTTGAAGCAGTCGCGCTCGAAGCGGGCCAGCAGCTTGTCCATCCCGCGTTCGGTGATGGCGTCGCGCAGCCAGTGGCGGGCGCGCAGCAGCGGCTGGGCGACGAAGGGGTAGTCGTCGGGATCGAACACCTCGCGCAGGCCGCGCTGATAGACGGCGGTCTCGCCGCCGGTCGCCGCCAGGCATTGCATGAACCAGGGCCGCAGGCTGGTCCAGTCGGTGGCGCCGATCATGCCGAAGTCGGTCCAGATCCCCTCCATGCTGTCGGTGGAGTTGCCCGACGCCTCGGCCTCCACGATCTCGCGCCGGCGGGCGGGCGACATGGAGTCCGGATCGTCGGCCGGCGGGCGGTGGCGCAGCCCGTAGGTGATGTTCTGCATCATGCTGCCGGTGAACATGCGCGGTTCGGGGCTGGCATAGGCCATGCGGCGTCCCAGCAGTTCCAGCGGGATGGTTTCCAGCGACAGGTCGCCGATGGTGATCCGGCCGGAGGTCGGCGGCGACAGCCGCACCAGCACCTCGGCCAGACGGCGCAGCGCCAGCGCGTTGGTGCCGGCGATGCCGACCAGCGCGCCCGGCGGCACCTCCAGCGACAGGCGCTGCAGCATGCGGTCGCCATATTCGTTGGCCCAGGTCACCGCCTCCAGCCGCAAGGGGGCCTTGAGGTCGGCGGGGGTGGCGGGCGTCGGCTGCGCCCATTCGAACAGGAAGGGCGGCGAGAACTGGTCGGCGATCTGCTCGTACTTGATCTGGGCGTCGATCATGTTCTGGTAATAGTCGAGCAGCTCCTTCCAGGGGGCGGTCAGGTCCTTGAAGGCGGAGAGTGCCGCCACCAGCGCGCCGATGGACATGTTTCCATGCAGGACCAGATAACCGCCGATGGAGAACAGGAAGAAGGGAGTGATCTGGTTGATGAAGTTGTTCAGGAACTTGACGAAATACTTTCGCTTGTAGATCTCGAGCCTGATCCAGTAGATGCTGCCGAGGTACTGGGAGAACTCCGCCAGCACGTACCGGACGGTGCCGTTGACGCGGACCTCGCGGACGTTCTCCACGCTTTCGCCGATGCGTTCGGACAGTTGCCGGACCTTGCGCACCCGCTCCTTGCCCAGCAGCTTCACCTTCATCTGAAGCTTGGGGATGATGTAGGCCTGCACCGGGATCAGCGCGACCGACACCAGACCGATGGTCGGCTGCTGGATGAACAGGAACAGCAGGATGGTGAGCATCGTGCCGCCCTGGTAGAGCGGCTGGGCGAAGGAATCGCCGATGAAGCCGGCCAGCGGTTCGGTCTCCGCCGAGATGGTGGAGATCAGTTCTCCCTGGCTGACCTTGGAGAAATGCGGCAGCGGAAAGCGCAGCATGCGGTCCAGCAGCATGAAGCGCAGGCGCCGCACCTGCCGTTCGCCGACCACGCCCTTGAAGGTGTTGATCCGCATCTTGAAGGCGCCGTTGGCCAGCACCAGCGCCAGGAAGGTGAAGCACAGCACCAGCAGATAGGTCACCGGCCCCATGGACACGCCGAGGATCTCGCGCACCGGCTGGGGATCGGACAAGGCCCGGTTGATGATGATCTTCGGCAGTTCAAGCGAGGCGTAGAGCACCGGGAAGGACGCGACCGTCAACAGGGCGAGCAGGATCTGCTGGCGTCCGCTGTGCTTCCATATGAACTGAAATATGTTGCGGTCCATCAATGGCCTTCAGCGTCGCGGCCGGTGAGGGCCGCAGGGGTCGCGCGCGGGGATGAAGGACGGAAGATTGGCGTCGGCCGGGCCGTTTTCCACTGATGCCGCTCCGCTCAGCCTTCGACCGCCCAGGCGTGATAGGTCCAGCGTTCGTCCCGCGGCAGGGGGAGCGGGGTCCAGTTGGGACGTTCCAGCGGCCGGTCGGACAGCACGACGCCGCCGGGCAGCATCAGCGCGTCGATCAGCGGCGCCAGCCACGCTGCCTGTCTGGCGTCATGGGTGCGGTCGGTACTGCCGAAATCGGCATGGGCCAGCCGGGCGCAGCGGCCGAAGCGTTCGGCGGCGGCCGGCATCGTTTCCTGGAAATCGCCGACGAACAGGCGGTCCTGGTCCGGCGTCAGTTCCGGCGGCACGCGCACCCACATGTCGAAGACCAGGATGTCGCGCGGCGGGAACAAGTGGCGCAGATGGTCGAAGGTGCGGCCCTTGCCCAACCCGACCTCCAGCACCATGCCGTCGCGCCCGGCGACCGCGCGCTGCGCCCAGGCCAGCGCGTTGCGCTGCACCGTCATCCGGTCGATCATCCGGTCGAGCAGCGACCGGCTTTCCGCACCATCACCAAATTCGGCCGCCATCGGCCCCCTCCCCTCGCCAAGCGCACGAACGGCACGGCTGCAGTGTGAAAGGCTGCGCGCGCGCCGTCGAGACAAAACGTCGCATGGTGGGGCCGGCGGGTGCGCCTTCCCTGGTTTCTGCCCGGTTTCTGGCCCGGCCTATGGCCGGTTCGGGTCGAAGCGCTTCGCCAGCCCCTGCCAGCAGCGGTAATAATCGTGCTGAAGCTCGGCAGTTTCCAGTGCGTGCCGCGTCGGACGGATGACGGCGCGCGTTTCGAACATGAAGGCCATGGTGTCGGCGACCCGCTGCGGCCGGGCGGTGTCGGCGGCGGTGGCCTTGGCGAAGGTCTCCGCATCGGGGCCGTGGCCGCTCATGCAGTTGTGCAAGGATGCGCCGCCGGGCAGGAAGCCCTCCTCCTTCGCGTCGTAGACGCCGTGGATCAGGCCCATGAACTCGCTGGCGATGTTGCGGTGGAACCAGGGCGGACGGAAGGTGTCCTCCTGCACCAGCCAGCGCGGCGGGAAGATGACGAAGTCGATGCTGTCGACGCCGGGGGTGTCGCTGGGCGATTGCAGCACCAGGAAGATCGACGGGTCGGGATGGTCGAAGCTGATCGAGCCGATGGTGTTGAAGCGGCGCAGGTCGTATTTGCAGGGCGCGTGGTTGCCGTGCCACGCCACCACGTCCAGCGGCGAATGGTCGATGCGGGCGGTCCACAGGGCGCCGTCGAACTTCGCCACCAGTTCGAACGTGCCGTCGACATCCTCGTACCAGGCGTCGGGCGTCAGGAAGTCGCGCGGGTTGGCCAGCCCGTTGGAACCGATGGGGCCGAGGTCCGGCAGGCGGAAGGGCGCGCCGAAATTCTCGCAGACATAGCCGCGCGCGGTGCCGTCGAGCAGTTCCACCCGGAAGCGCAGGCCGCGGGGGATCAGGGCGATCTCCTGCGGTTCGACCTCCAGCACGCCAAGCTCGGTGTATAGGCGCAGGCGGCCCTGCTGCGGCACGATCAGCAGCTCGCCGTCGGCATCGTAGAAGAAGCGTCCCTCCATCGACCGGTTGGCGGCGTAGAGATGGATGCCGCAGCCGGTCTGCGCCTGCGGTCCGCCGTTGCCGCCCATGGTGGTTAGGCCGGCGACGAAGTCGGTAGCCATGTCCGGCATCGGCGGCGGGTTCCAGCGCAGCTGGGTCGGCGGGGCTGGCACATCGTCGAAGCGGCTGGTCAGGCGGCCGGACTCCAGCGGCCGGAAGGGTTCATGCACCACCGCCGGGCGGATGCGGTAGAGCCAGGAGCGGCGGTTGTGGGCGCGGGGTGCTGTAAAGGCGGTGCCGCTGATCTGTTCGGCATAGAGGCCATAGGGCGGGCGCTGCGGCGAGTTGCGGCCGACGGGCAAGGCGCCGGGCAGCGCCTCCGTCGCGAACTCGTTGCCGAAGCCGGACTGGTAGGTGAAGGCGGGGGACGTCATGCGGGCAGCTCCCTGATCCGGGGGATGCGGCCGGCGTGGGCGCCGGGCGCGACCATTTGTCGCTCATATAGTTTCTTTTGAAACTATACGCCAGGGGAAAATTGGGGGAAGTGGGTGCGGCGCGTGCCCCCTCCCTAACCCTCCCCCGCTCTCGCGGGAGAGGGAACTCCGCCGCTTCTTTGCATCGCTTCACGCCACCAAGCGTCCAACCCCCTCTCCCACCGAAGGTGGGGGAGGGATGGGGAGGGGGCACCCGCAGCAACACCTCCCCTCCCCCATCTCAGTTCATGGCGCGGTCGGGCAGGTCCAGGATGAAGTCGCCGCCTTCGTCGTAGCCGGCGGTGCGGATCACGCCATATTGCGGGGTCTGCGGCGCTTCGCTGGTCACGTCCTGGCGGACTTCCTGATAGAGCGCGTAGCCGTTGCTGTCCTTCGGCAGGCCCAGCACCCGCTTCTTCAGGGCCACCGCGAAGGGGGAATTCACCTCGCCGTCGGCGACCGGCTCGTCGCCGCCCGACGACAGCGCCATGACGGAGCGGCGCTGCCGGATCTCCTGCTCGTTGGCGAGGCGGCTGGCGTCGATCTTCTGTTCCTTGGTGAAGGCGCCGGAATAGCAGCTGTCCGACACCACCATCACATGCTTGGCCGGCATGCGGCTGAGGAAGCGGCCGATGTCGTTGTTGGACACCCAGTTGCGGGCGCTGGTCGTCTCCGCATCAGCCGGCAGCCAATAGCCGGTGCCGGTCTCCGCCAGTTCGTAGCCGTGGCCGGCGTAATAGACCATCACCTGATCCTGCTCGCCGACTTCGCGGCCGAGCTTGCGCAGAGCCTCGCCGATCTGCGCCTTGGTCGGGTTGCGCAGGGTCCGGGTCTCGTAGCCGAGATGGTCGTTCAACGCCTGCGCCACCGCCTTGATGTCGGCGCCGGGCGTGGACAGCGCCGGGATGGCGCCGTCGCGGTAGCTGTCGACCGCGATCATCAGGGCGATCTTGCGCGGCTTCGGCGGGGCGGCGGGATCGGGGGCGGCCGCCGCGCTGTCGATGGCGATGCGCTGCTCGGTCGTCTTGCCGGCCTCGTCGGTCATGGTCAGGGTGGCTTCGGTCGCCCCCGGCTCCACCGGGATGCTGGTGCGGAACTGGCCCTTCTCGTCGATGAAGACCCAGCGGCCGTTCACCCGCGCCTCCGCCAGGTTGGCGCTGTCGGCGACGATGCCGCGCAGGGTCATGCTGCCGCCGCGGGTGCGGCCGCCGCGCGCCTGCTGCAGGCTGGGCGGGGCCGAGGCGGCGGTCGGCCGGCCGAACATGTCCGCCGCCCGCGGGTTCGCCACCAACTGCCGCAGCGCGCCGGAGAAAGCCTGGGTGCGCTGTTCGCGCTCCACCCGCTGCACCATGGCGAGGTAGGTGCGGGCGACCTGGGGCGGCAGGTTGGCCTGAGTCACCGCGGCGCGCACCTGGGCATAACCGCCGGGCTGGCCGGACGCGCTGTTCTGCAGGATGCCGCCGACGCGCACCGCCACCGGGTCGTTGCTGGCGGTCAGGCCGCCGATCAGGGTGGGGACGGGAACGCTGGCCAGCACCGCGCGCTGTTCCGACAGCGAGAGGCTGCCGGTCGAAAGACTCGTCACCGCCTGGGCCATGCCGCCGCTGCCTGCCGCCTGGATGAGGGTGCCGGCCGCCGCCTGCACCGGCGGCGAGGCGAGAAGCTGCGGCCCCGGTTGCGACAGGGTGGCGCCGGAGGCGTAGGCCTGCGTCGCCTCCGCCGTGAAGGTGACGGAGCGTCCGGACGGCAGCACCACCGTCGCCGGTGCGGGCGTGGGTGGCGGTGGAGGCGGAGAGGTCGGGCCGTTGCCGGCCGGCTGGGTGCCGTCGGAGGTCTGGCCGCCTTGCCCGGTCCCTTGCCCGGTCACTTGTGCAGTCCCCTGCCCTGCCCCTTGCTCCAGCGCTGCCAGGAAGGTCTGCGGGGTGGTCGCGGTGGTCGGGGAGCCGGTCGTGGCGACCGTGGCTGTGGTGCCGGTCGTGGTGCCGGTCGTGGTGCCGGTCGTCGCCGTGGTCGAGCCGGTGGCCGTCGTCCCCGTCGGGTTGGACGCGATCTGCGCCACCGTCTGCAGCACCGTCTGCACGGAACTGCTGCCGGTCGCGGTGGACTGGGTGGTCGACGTCGTGTCCGTCGTGCCGGTTCCGCCGGTGGTCGTCCCGGTCGTCCCAGTCGTGTCGGTGCCGGTGGTCGGCGTGCCGGTTCCGTCTCCGCTGTCGGTGCCGGGGGTGGTCGGCGTCGTGGGCGTGGTGGGCGTGGTTGGGGTCGTGGGAGTGGTCGGAGTGGTGGGAGTGGTCGGTGTCGTCGGGTCATCCGTAATCGGGGGCGTCACCGGCGGTGTGACCGGCGGTGTGACCGGCGGCGTCACCGGCGGCGTCACCGGCGGCGTCACCGGCGGCGGCGGCGGCGGCGGAGGGGGAGGCGGCGGCGGTGGCGGAGGGCTGGTGACCACCACGTCCCCGTTGCTGTACAGCGCCATCGCCTTTTGGCCGGTTCCGGCGGTGCCCTGCAGGCTCACCTCTCCGCTGCCCGCGGCGATGCGGATGCTGCCGTTGGTATCGGTATCGAGGCCGATGCCGGCGACCTCGTAGGTGACGGCCGACGTGCCGCCCTTGCCGATGATGGCGATGCTGCCGGACGAGGTGATCGTCGCCGTGCCGTGGAGCTTCACGCCCCAGGCCTCGTCGGCATCCACCTGGGTGGCGTCGCCGTCGATCAGGATGGCGTCGGAGGCGGTGGAGTCGGAGCGGATCAGCGGGTTGCCATTGTAACCGGTGGCGATCAGCACGCCGGCATTCCAGCCATAATTGGACACCGCCTTGCCGCGGATGGCGATCTTGCCGGTGCCGGAGAGAAGCTCGCTGGTCCCGGTGATGGCGACGCCGTGGCCCTCGCTGTCGTAATCGGATCCCTCGCCGCGGATGGAGATGGCGCCGCCGCCGGAGTCCAGCGTGGCGTCTTCGATCGTCACGCCGGCCGCGTAGTCCCAATCGCCCTTGGCCGCCTCCTGCGTCGGGTCGCTGCCGCCGCCGAGCGTGATGGCGCCGCCCGATGTCGCAATGCGGCTGGAGAGCAGGCGGACGGCCCCGCCGGACTGTCCGACGTTGCTGTCGAGCGTTACCGCGGAGCCGCCGGTCACGATGGTGCTGTCCGACAGGGCGACGGTTTTGGCGGCCTTGAGCGTCACGGCGCCGTCGGAATAGAGGCTGGTGCCATAGTCGAGCAGCAGATTGCCGCCGGATTCGAAGGTGATGGGAGCGGCGTCGTTGTAGATCTCCGCACCGTTCAGCACGATGTCGCCGTCGGAATAATCGCCGCTCCGGATGATGATGGCGCCGTTGCCCAGCACGGCGATGGTGGAGGTGCCATCGATGCTGACGGCATTGCTGCCGACGCTGCTTTCGCCGCCGCCTTCCGTTCCGGTGATGCGAATGGCCCCGCCCGCGGTCTGCAGCACGGAGTCGGCGATCGCGACGCCGCCGTTGCCGCCGTAATAGATGCCGTTGCCACCCTTCCCGTTCAGGGTGATGGCGCCGGTCGTGGTCGCCAGACGGCTGTTGTAGAGCGAGATGCCGGTGTTGCCCTCGTCGTTGTTCTCGCCGCCCTCGCCATTGATCAGGATGGCGCCGGCCCCCGTCAAGATGGTGGCGTGGCTGAAGGCGGCACCGATGCGGATGTCCGACGGGGAATAGCCGCCATACATGCCGATCGCCGGTTTCTGCGTCGGGTCCGACCCGCCGCCGACGATGAAGGCGCCGCCGTTGGTGTCGATGGTGACGGACTTGGCGGAGGTCCCGGTCACCTGGACCACGCCCTTGCCGGACCCGGTGGCGGAATTCAGCGTGACGCTCAGCGCACCGGCGGTGGAGGTGATGCTCTCGAACACATAGATGTTGCGGTAGGCCTTCAGCGTCAGCGAGGCGTCGCCGCCGGACGATTTCAGGATGGGCTGGTCGACGGTGATGTCGCCGGCCTCGGCCCCGGTCGTGTCGGTCTGCAGCGTGACGCTGGTGCCGCTGTTCAGCGAGGCCTGGATCTCGGTGGCGGTGATGGTGCCGCCGGTGTCCGCCACGATGATGTTGGTCGGGTCGAGCAGCCAGGAGCCGCCCTTCCCTGCTGCTGCCCCAGCATCGACCCTGCCCCGCACGTGCAGCGACAGCTTGCCGGAGGTTTCGACGAAGCCGCCGTCGCCGCCGGCCGCGCCGCCGCGGGCTGAGACGGTGCCGTCGAAACGGGTGGAGTTGTCGGCCCACACCACCACCTTGCCGCCCCTGCCCGCCTGGGTAGCGTCGGCCGTGATGGTGGCGCCCGGGGCCACCACGGTGTCGGTTGAGGGCGGCACCGGCTTGCGCGCCGGGCGGATGTTGTAGCCGGCCAGCGTGGCGGCGGACGCCTTGCCGCCCTGCACGTCGCCGCCGATCAGCACCTCCCCGCCCCCGGTCGGACCGGAGGCGTCGATGCGCGCCGTGGCCGCCAGCGTCGTGCGGTTGCCGGAGACGGTGACGGAACCGCCGGTTTGGCCGGGACTGTTGCCGCCGGCGTCGATCTTGCCGGACACCTCGACCTCGCCGCCGTCGCCCAGCAGGACGATGTCGCCGCCCTGCTGCTCCACCCGGCGGGCCTGCACGGTGCCGGACATGTTGACGACGCGGTCGACCAGCCCCTTGGCGGCGCTTGCCGTCATCTGCACCCGGCCGCCGTCGGCGAAAATCTTGCCGCTGTTGCTGACCAGCGCATCCACCGGCTTGCCGTTGGCGCCGACGGGGCGCGCGTCGGTTTTCGCGTCCACCGCGATGTTGATCTTCTGGTCGCCGAACAGGTCGACGACGAAGCGCTTGCCGGATGCCAGCGAAACCTCGCCCAGCCGGGCCTGGATGGTGCCGCGGTTGGCGACGCCGGGGGCGACCAGCGCCGCCAGCCCGGCCTCGGCCACCGTGATGGTGCCCTCATTCTCCACCGTCGCGGTGGAGCCGGCGCGGCCCTCGAACTTGTAGCGGCCGGCCATGAAGTCGTCGTTGCGGATATCGTGGGTGGTGGCGAGCAGCCCGCCGACATCGACCTGGGCGTTCGGCCCGAACAGGATGCCGTTGGGGTTGACCAGCCAGACCTGCCCGTTGGCGGTCAGCCGCCCCAGGATCGCCGACGGGTCGGGGCCGGTGACGCGGTTGAGCGTGATGGAGCCGGCGTCGGGCTGCTGGAAATTGGTGTGTTCGCCCTCACGGATGCCGAAGCGCTGCCAGTCGATCACCGCCCTGGAGGTCGACTGGATGATGTCGAGCCGGCCGGGCGCGGTCACCTGGATGGTGGCGGTGCCGTCGGTGACCACGCCGCCTTCGGGATTTGCCAGGGCCGGGAGGGGCAGGGCCAGAGGGAGGCACAGGGCGAGGGAGGTGATCGCGGCGACGATCGCGAAACGGGCCGCCCCAGCCAGTGCCGTGCTGTGGCGTAACGCTGTGCGGTGCCGGGCCTTGCCGCGCCGTCCCGTCGTCCCGCCGAACACCCGTGATACCCGCATCGCCGATCCAATCCTCTCGCCGCCCCCGAAACCTGACGGGAAGGCAATACGCTGTCACAATCCAATGGATACGAAACATTTTAGCGACCCGGCGGCTGTACGGAAATCCCGAAAGTGGTGACGGAATGTTTCGTGCCGGCAACAGAGGTTGTGCGTGTGCCGGCACCGGAAGCGTTACCGGTAACGGATGTCGGTAACGGAACCGGGGCGGCAGGCGTTACCGGTAACGGATTTCACGGTACAGGGATGGCCTATTTCCATGGCGCAGGTATCGCCTTTGCCCTTTCGAGCCGTCCGCCGATCCGCTAATAAGAAGGCCATCAAGTAGACTGGCACGCGATGCAGGGGAAACAGATGGCCGATCCGACCGCCGTCGCCACGAGGAAGTCTGCGGGCAAATACTCTGGGAAATCAAGCGGCAGGCAAGCGGCCCAGGGCGCCGGAGAACCGGTAAAGGCAGCCGCGCCGAAGCCGGCGCGCTGGGTGGTGTACAGCGCGCCGAAGGGCGGCACCGGCAAGACCACCAGCTGCAAGAACACCGCCGTCGCCGCGGCCAAGGACGGCATGCGGGTGGCGACGCTGGATTTCGATCCGCAGCGCACGCTGGGTCAGTGGCACGAGCTGCGCCGGCCGCACGACGTGGCGGCCATCGACCATTACGAAGGGACGCTGGACGAGATCGACGCCGCCCTCGCCCAGATCGACCCCGGTCGCTACGACGTGGTGTTCATCGACACGCCGCCGTCGGTGGAGCTGTATCCGGAGGCGACCAAGATCCTGCTGCGCCGCGCCGATCTGGTGCTGGTGCCGACCGGGGTCGGGCGCTTCGACAAGATGAGCGTCATCCCCTGGATGGAGTTCCTGCGCGATTACGGCCGCCCCGCCGCCTTCCTGCTGAACCGGGTCAAGCGCCGGTCGGTCAGCCTGCGCGAAGCCAAGCTGGAGCTGGGCCGCGTCGGCCGGCTGGTGCCGCACGAGGTGCCGGACATCGAGGACATGCACCGGGTCGACGACATCGGCTGTTCCATCGTCGATGTGGGTGCTGTGAACGGTGCCGACGAATGCCTGGGCGCCTGGTACTTCATCCGGCACGAGCTGGGGATTTAAGCATGGCCAACGTGAAGTCCTTCATGAAGAAGGTGGCGGAGCAGGGCAAGGCCGCTCCCCCGCCGGCGGCCAAGCCGGAGGTAGCGTCTACCCCTGTTCGTTCAGGGGCGGCGGTGGCGCCGTCCAAGGCGGACCGCCGGGCGTCCGACATCAGCGACGCCATCGTGCCCTGCCACACCCGGCAGGAGTTCGCGCAGGAGATCCGCTATCACTGGAACCGCAGCCGAAAGGAGTTCCTGTCGATCGGCCGGTACCTGAACCGCGCCAAGGAAATCCTGCCGCATGGCGACTTCGAGGCGATGATCGAGAGCGACATGCCGTTTTCGGTCGAGACCGCCTTCCGTTTCCGCGCGGTGGCGGAGGCTGTGGACACCGGCCGGCTGTCGCTGGAGGTGCTGCCGGGGGCGGAAAGCGTCGCCTACCAGATCGTCACCATGACGCCGGACGAACTGGAACGCGCCAAGGCGCAGGGGCTGATCCGTCCCGACGTGACCCGGCGGCAGCTGATCGACTTCAAGCGGTCGCTGCGCCCGCCGAAGGACGTGACGCCGAACGACCGGCGCCGGCAACTGCTGGCCGAATACGCCCGGCTGCGCGCCCGCATGGCGGAGGTCCGCGACGAGCTGCGCCGCGACCATGGCATCGACCCGGAGCATGACCATGGCCGGTCCGGCCGCACCGGCGTCACCATCGACGTCGAGGCGGAGGACATCGGTCCCGGTACGGACGGCGAGGCCTGATCCGGCTTCAGTGACCGTGTGACGAATGGGAGGCGATGCCGTTCCGGCTGCCACCGCGGCCGGGGGAGGAACCGCCGCTCAGCAGGTCGGTCAACGCACCGAAGTCGCGCTGGAAATTGCCGAAGAAATCGACGCCGCCGCCGTTGCGGGACGCCCGCGCGGCGGAGGTCGTCATCTCGTGGGCCTCGCTGTGGCTGGACTGGCGGCCGGCGCTGCGCACGTGGCGCTTCGGGGCCTTCGGCTTGCGCAGCGGCGTGACCGCCGGCGGGGGAGGGGCGTCCGGTAAAGCGGCGGTCTCCGGTGCGCTGGCGAAGGCGTCGTTGCACAGGCCGCGGTCGGCCGCCCGCTCCAGCCGGTTGGGATCGAGAATCCAGCAGTCGAAGGCGTCGGTCTGCGGCCGCTTCGGCGCCTGCACCGCGACAGCGACCGGGGCGCCCGGCGGTGCGGCCACCGGCTCCGGAGGAGCGGGGGAGGGCAGGGGGCTGGCGGTCTCCGGCGCGTACAGCAGCGGTTCCGCAGCGGCCGGTCCTGCAACGGACAGCGCAAGCAGGGCGGCGAGTGCCGCCGCCATCATTGCCCCGCTTCCGGTCGTCGTCCGGCCCTCGCCCGGCATCCTCCGTCCTTTCGATTGTCGCGCTCGCGTCTCTCAACAGATAAACGCATCAGCGCGCCTGTTCGTCCGCGCGAAATGGGGGCGGTGTCCGGGAGACGCGGTACTCCTTCCGGGCGGGCTCTTTCGGCGGTGGGGCAGGGTGCCGGGTGCGGCGTTGTCGCAGGGGCGGGTTGGCGCTCTTGTCAGGCGGGCGGGTTGGTGGGACAGTTCGGCCCCTGTTTCCCTTACGAGAATGGACGGCGGCGCCGGCGACATGGCCGATTTCAACTGGAACGACCTGCGCTTTTTCCTGGCGGTGGCCCGCGCCGGCACGCTGACCACGGCGGCCCAGCGCCTGCGCGCCGACCATACCACGGTCAGCCGCCGCATCACCGCGCTGGAGGACGCGCTGCGCGTCACCCTGTTCGAACGCCGCCCCAGCGGCTTTACCCTGACGCCGCAGGGCGAGCGGCTGAAGCAGACCGCCGAGGTGATGGAGAGCGCGGCGCTTCTGGCGCAGGGGATGGTGGCCGATGGCGACCTGTCGCTGGCCGGTGCGGTCAGGATCGGCGCGCCGGACGGCTTCGGCAGCTGTTTCCTGGCTCCGCGCATCGGCGCGCTCTGTGAACGTCATCCGGAACTGGAGGTGCAGCTGGTCGCCATGCCGCGCGTCTTCAGCCTGTCCAAGCGCGAGGCCGACATCGCCATCAGCCTGTCGCGCCCGCAGGAAGGGCGGCTCTATGCGCGGAAGCTGACCGATTACCGGCTGGGGCTGTACGGCACCGCCGCCTATCTGGACGCCCGGCCACCGATCCGCAGCCGCGCCGACCTGCGCGGCCATTCCTTCATCGGCTATATCGACGACCTGATCTTCGCGCCCGAGCTGGACTATGTCGAGACCATCGGGGAGGTGGCGCCGCGCATCAAGAGCAGCAGCCTCGTCGCCCAGCTGAAAGCGACGCTGGCCGGCGCCGGCCTGTGCATGCTGCCCGCCTTCATCGCGGCCGGCGAGCCGGATCTGGTGCAGGTGCTGCCGGAAGAGGTGACGATCACCCGGTCCTTCTGGCTGATCGTGCACGAGGATCTGCGCTCGCTGGCGCGGATTTCGATGACCGCCGACTACATCGCCGATCTGGTGCGGCGGGAGCAGGCGCTGTTCCTGCCCCCGCCGACCATTTGATTGGCCGCAGCCTGACTTACCCCTCGCCGCGCAGCATGCGGATGATGCCGGAGAAGTCGGTGCCGCCTTCGCCTTGGGCGTTCATCATGGCGTAGAGCTGCGCCGCCGCCGCACCCAGCGGGGTGGGGGCGCCGGCGCTCTGCGCCGCTTCCTGGGCCAGCTTCAGGTCCTTCAGCATCAGCGCCGCCGCGAAACCGGGCTGGTAATCGCGGTTGGCCGGGCTGGCCGGCACCGGGCCGGGGACCGGGCAATAGCTTGTCAGCGACCAGCACTGGCCCGACGAGGTTGACGACACGTCGAACAGCGCCTGATGCGACAGTCCCAGCTTTTCCGCCAGGACGAAGGCCTCGCAGACGCCGATCATCGAGATGCCGAGGATCATGTTGTTGCAGATCTTCGCCGCCTGGCCGGCGCCGGCGCCGCCGCAATGGACGATCTTCTTGCCCATGGCTTCCAGGATCGGACGGGCGCGCTCGAAGGCGTCCGTTTCGCCGCCGGCCATGAAGGTCAGGGTGCCGGCCGACGCACCGCCGACGCCGCCCGACACCGGCGCGTCGAGCGAAGCCGCACCGTTGGCGGCGGCCAGCGCATGCGCCTTGCGGGCGGAATCGACGTCGATGGTCGAGCAGTCGATCAGCAGGGTGCCCGGCCGCGCCACCGCGACGATGCCCGTGTCGCCGTCATAGACGCCCAGGACATGCTTGCCGCCCGGCAGCATGGTGATGACCACCTCCGCCGCGGCGGCAATGGCCGCGGGGCTGTCGCCGATGGTGACGCCGGCCGCCTTGGCCGCGTCGATCGCGGCGGGCACGAGGTCGTAGCCAACCACCTGATGCCCCGCCTTCACGAGGTTCGCGGCCATCGGGCCGCCCATGTTGCCCAATCCGATGAAACCGATCACCGCCATCGTCGCGTCTCCCGTTGCTTTGGTTTTTTGGGTGCTTCCCCCTCTCCCCCCCGCTCACGCGCAAACTTCGTTTGCGCTGACGCGACAGGCGGACCTTTGGTCCGCCGATAGCGGGGAGAGGGTCGGGGTGAGGGGGATGCACAGGGGTGGATTCACTGGGGTGCCGAGGTGCGCGACTCTTGAGAATCCTCGCCGCGCGACCCCCTCACCCTAACCCTCTCCCCGGGGGGGGGGAGGGGACTAGGGGGCGTGTTGGTTACGCCATCCGCCCGATCTCGCTGCGCGAGACGATCAGGCGCATGATCTCGTTGGTGCCTTCCAGGATCTGGTGGACCCGCAGGTCGCGGACGATCTTCTCCACGCCGTAATCGGCCAGATAGCCGTAGCCGCCGAACAGCTGCAGGGCGTTGTTCGCCACCTCGAAGCCGGTGTCGGTGGCGAAGCGCTTCGCCATGGCGCAGAGGCGCGTCGCATCCTTGCTCTTCGCATCCAGCGCCGAGGCGGCGCGGTGGACGAAGGTGCGGGCGGCCTCAAGCTCGGTCGCCATGTCGGCGATGCGGAACTGCAGCGCCTGGAAGCGGTCGAGCGTCTGGCCGAAGGCCTTGCGCTCGCTCATGTAGGTCAGCGCCTTGTCGAGCGCGGCCTGGGCGCCGCCGATGGAGCAGGCGGCGATGTTGATGCGGCCGCCGTCCAGCCCCTTCATGGCGAACTTGAAGCCCATCCCCTCCTGACCCAGCAGGGCGGATGCCGGGACGCGGGCGTCCTCCATGATGACGGCGCGGGTCGGCTGGGCGTTCCAGCCCATCTTGTGCTCGTTGGCGCCGAAGGAAAGGCCGGGGGTGTCCTTCGGCAGCAGGAAGGCGCTGATGCCGCCGGGGCCGTCCTCGCCGGTGCGGGCCATGACGAGGTAAAGGTCGGAACTGCCTGCGCCGGAGATGAACTGCTTGGCGCCGTTCAGGATGTAGCTGTCGCCGTCGCGGACGGCCCTGGTGCGCAAGGCCGCGGCGTCGGAGCCGGCGTTGGCCTCGGTCAGGCAATAGCTGGCCAGCCATTCCATCCGGCAGAGCTTCGGCAGCCAATGGGCCTTCTGCTCGTCATTGCCGAAATTGTCCACCATCCCCGCCACCATGTTGTGGATGGAGATGTAGGAGGCGATGGTCGGGCAGCCCTGGCTCAGCGCCTCGAAGATCACCACGGCGTCGAAGCGGCTCAGCGCCGAGCCGCCGTGATCCTCCGACACATAGATGCCGCCCATGCCGAGTTCGCCGGCGGCACGCAGGGTGTCGACGGGGAAATGCTTCTTCTGGTCCCATTCGACGGCGTTCGGCGCCAGCTCGTCGCGGGCGAAGGACAACGCCATGTCGCGGATGGCGACCTGGTCTTCGGTCAGTTCAAAGGACATGCGTCACCTCCTGCGATTCCCCCTCTCCCCTGCAGTGAGAGGTTCTGCACATCGTCAAGCCACTTCAGACCGCTTGGACAACAGCAACTTCGCGTCATCCCCGCGAAGGCGGGGATCCAGGAAACTCCGCGGTGTGGCCGCTGAGCCGGCTGGATTCCCGCCTTCGCGGGAATGACGGCCGAAGAAGCTATTCGCTCTCAATAGGTCATATGAACCTGATTTCTGCGGATCCGCCTGCTCCAGGGGAGAGGGAAGGATACCTCATCAATCCATGGTCGGAATGACGAAGCTGGCGCCTTCCTTGACGCCCGAGGGCCAGCGGGAGGTGACGGTCTTGGTCTTGGTGTAGAAGCGCACCGCGTCGGGGCCGTGCTGGTTCAGGTCGCCGAACCCCGAGCGCTTCCAGCCGCCGAAGGTGTAGTAGGCGAGCGGAACCGGGATCGGAACGTTGATGCCGACCATGCCGACATCGACGCGAGACGCGAAGTCGCGGGCGGCATCGCCGTCGCGGGTGAAGATCGCCACGCCGTTGCCGTACTCGTGGTCGTTCGGCAGGGCCAGCGCTTCCTCGTAGCTGTCGGCGCGGACGACGGAGAGGACCGGGCCGAAGATCTCCTCCTTGTAGATGCGCATGTCCGGCTTCACCTCGTCGAACAGGCAGCCGCCCATGTAGAAGCCGTTCTCGTAGCCCTGCATCTTGAACTCGCGGCCGTCGACCGCCAGCTTGGCGCCTTCCTTGACGCCGAGATCGACGTAGGACTTCACCCGCGCCAGATGCTCGGCGGTCACCAGCGGGCCGAAATCGGCGCTGCTGTCGGTCGAGGGGCCGACCTTCAGGCCTTCCACCCGCGGGATCAGACGCTCCATCAGGGCGTCGGCGGTCTTCTTGCCGACCGGCACGACGACGGAGATCGCCATGCAGCGCTCGCCCGCCGCACCGTAACCGGCGCCGATCAGCGCGTCGGTCGCCTGGTCGAGGTCGGCGTCCGGCATCACCAGCGCATGGTTCTTGGCGCCGCCGAAGCACTGCACCCGCTTACCGTTGGCGCAGCCGCGGTTGTAGATGTATTCGGCGATCGGGGTGGAGCCGACGAAGCCCACCGCCTTGATGTCGCGGTCGTCGAGGATGGCGTCCACCGCCACCTTGTCGCCGTGGACGACGTTGAGGATGCCCGGCGGCAGGCCGGCTTCCAGCATCAGTTCGGCCAGCTTGATCGGGACGCCGGGCGTGCGCTCCGACGGCTTGAGGATGAAGGCGTTGCCGCAGGCGATGGCCGGGGCGAACTTCCACATCGGGATCATGGCCGGGAAGTTGAACGGCGTGATGCCGGCGACGACGCCCAGCGGCTGGCGCATCGAATAGATGTCGATGCCGGGGCCGGCGCCGTCGGTGAACTCGCCCTTCAGCAGGTGCGGGATGCCGCAGGCGAACTCCACCACCTCCAGCCCGCGCTGGATGTCGCCCTTGGCGTCGATGATGGTCTTGCCATGCTCCAGCGACAGCAGCAGCGCCAGCTCGTCATAGTCGCGCTGGACGAGGTCGAGGAAGCGCATCAGCACGCGGGCGCGGCGCTGCGGGTTGGTGGCGGCCCAGCCGCGCTGCGCCTCCTTGGCGTTCTCCACCGCGGCGCGCATCTCCTCCACGCTCGCCAGCGGCACGCGGGCGCGCACCTCGCCGGTCATCGGGGAGTAGACGTCGGCGAACCGCCCCGACGTTCCGGAAACCAGCTTGCCGCCGATCAGGTGCTGAAGTTCGGTGGTCATCCTATTGTCCTCCCTCGGGATTGTTTGTCACCATGTGGACCTGAGCGGCCCTTTGGTGCGACCCGAAACTTTGCGCATCGGTTGTGCAGGAATGCGGCAAGCGCCCTCCGATGGCCGTCCGCAACCCCCGAACGTGTGGGGAGACTTGGGCGCGCCCGGCGCTTATAGTGCGCCCGCGCTCCAGCCCTGGGAAACCCTGGATCAGGACAAAGGGTACGGGGCGGGGGATAGCCGCAGAAACGGCGAAGCGGAATGGACATGACCAGTCACGAAGACGTCTTCGACACGCCGGAGACACGGCAGCCGACCATCCTGGCGGTCTACAACCAGAAGGGCGGCGTCGGCAAAACGACCACGTCGGTGAACCTCGCGCTGGCGCTGGCGGCGCTGGGCAAGAACGTCGTGCTGATCGATTTCGACCCGCAGAGCAGCGCCACCAGCAACTTCCTGCTGCGCGACAAGGCCAAGGTCGGCATCAACGACCTGCTGCGCAAGGAAACCTTCGTCGAGGACGCCATCACCCCGACCGCCTTCGACGGGCTGTCGATGATCGTCGGCGCGCGCAAGCTCTATTCGCTGGAACATGCGCTGGACAGCCGCGGCGGCTCGCAACGGGGCTTGCGCAAGGCCCTGCATTTCTCGCGCAACCCGCCGGACTACGTCGTCATCGACTGCCCGCCGGCGCTGGGCCATCTGGCGGCCGGCGCGCTGGCGGCGTCGGACCGGCTGATCGTGCCGGTGTTCCCGGGGCGCTATGCGTTGGACGGGCTGCGGCGCACCCTGCAGGTGGTGGAGCACATCCAGAACGGGCTGAACCCCAGCCTGACGCTGGCCGGCATCCTGATGCTGTCGATCACCAACGACGAGGTCGGGCGCGAATCGCTGAACCAGCTGCGCAACGAGTTCCCGGAGCAGATGTTCCGCACCGCCTTCCCCTATGACGTGGACGTGGTGAAGGCGACCTACCGCCGCATGCCGGCGATGATCTTCACGCCGGACGGGCGGACCACCAGCCGCTTCGCCGCGCTGGCCTGGGAGATCGTCCATGGCCGCGGCAGCACCCCCGACGACGCCCAGCTGAAGCCGGCGCTGGAGCGCATCCAGGCGTGGCACGAGGCGACCGACACCTCCTACAGCGCGCGCCGCGCCTCCTCCATCGACGAGGGCGACGAGCCGTCGGGCGGGGGCAACGGGGCGCGGCAGGCGGAACGCGGCGGATCGCGGTCGGGCGGCGGAATGGGGGCCGGCGTCATCGGGCTGGTGATCGGGTTGCTCGCCGGCTTCGCGCTGGGGGCGGCCGTGGGGCAGCCGATCCTGGGCAAGCTGCTGGCGGGGTTGGGGGGATAAGTTGCTCCCTCTCCCGGGGCGGGAGAGGGCGCTCGCGTGCGTCTACGATCAACGAGAAGAGGCCGTCATGCTTCCTGTCGATGCCGTTCTGCGCAAGGTCGACGAGTCCTTCGAGGAGTCGGTCGGCCGGCTTTGCGAGCTGCTGCGCATTCCCTCGGTCAGCACCGATCCCGCCTATGCCGGCGAGGTCCGCCGCGCCGCCCGCTGGTGTTCCGACAGGCTGACGGCGATGGGCTTCGCCGTCGCCATCCACGATACTCCCGGCCACCCGATCCTGGTCGCCCATCATCCGGGGCCGCAGGGTGTGGAGACGCCGCATGTGCTCTATTACGGCCATTACGACGTGCAGCCCGCCGACCCGATGGAGCTGTGGAACAGCCCGCCCTTCGATCCGGTGATCGTCGAGGCGGAGCGGGGCCGCCGCGTCGTCGCCCGCGGGGCCGCCGACGACAAGGGCCAGACCATGACCTTCATGGAAGCCTTCGAGGCCTGGCACGCCGTCCACGGCTCCATCCCGATCCGCGCCACCGTGCTGCTGGAGGGCGAGGAGGAAACCGGCAGCCCGTCGCTGCCGCGCTTCCTGACGGAGCATGCGGACGAACTGCAAGCCGACTTCTGCCTGGTCACCGACACCAACGCCTGGGACGTCGACACCCCGGCGATCACCACCCGGCTGCGCGGGCTGCTCTATCTGGAAGCCACCGTCACCGGCCCGAGCCACGACCTGCATTCCGGCCTGTTCGGTGGCGCCGTGCCCAACCCGATCAATGTGCTGACCGGCATCCTGGGCCAGATCCACGATGCCGACGGGCGGGTGCGCTTCGATGGGTTCTATGACGGCGTGCGCGAACTGCCGGACGAACTGCGGGCGCAGATCCGTGGGCTGCCGCTGGACGAGTCGCAGTTCCTGGGTGCGCTGGGCCTGACCCGCAGCCATGGCGAGGCGGGGCGGACGCTGCTGGAGCGGATCTGGACCCGGCCCACCTGCGACATCAACGGCATCTGGGGCGGCTACACCGGCGAGGGGTCGAAGACGGTCATCCCGGCCAAGGCGTCGTGCAAGCTGAGCTGCCGTCTGGTGCCCGGCCAGGACCCGGCGGCGGTCGAGGCGTCGGTCCGGCGCTTCTTCGAGGATCGGCTGCCGGCGGACTGCACGGTCAGCTTCCGCAGCTTCAGTTCGTCGCCGGGGATCGAGGTGCCGACGGACACGCCGTGGATGCAGGCGGTGCGCGGCGGGCTGAAGGAGGCGACGGGGCGCGACGGCGTGCTGATCGGCGGCGGCGGGTCGATCCCCATCGTCGGCTGGTTCCGCGAGCATCTGGGGCTGGACACCATCCTGGTCGGCTTCGGACTGGACGACGACCGCATCCATTCGCCGAACGAGAAGTTCGAGCTGAAATGCCTGCGCAACGGCATCCGCAGCCATGCGGCGATCCTGGGGCGGCTGGCGGCCGGCCAAGCCGGCTGAAACCGGTAAGAGGGTGGGGGAGGGCGACCGGGGCCGTCCCTCCCAACCTTCTCAGGCGGTGATGCTCAGCCGGCCTCGGCCGAGGAGGAGGCGCTCCACAGATTGATGCCGGCGTCGGCGACGGCGTGGGTGTCGATCTCCGCCAGCTCCTCCGACGTGAAGGACAGGTTGTTCAGCGCGTCCAGCGAGTTGTCGAGCTGCTCGACGTTGCGGGCGCCGATCAGGGCGGAGGTGACGCGCGGATCGCGCAGCACCCAGGCGACCGCCATCTGCGCCAGCGTCTGGCCACGCCGCTGGGCGATGGCATCGAGCGCGCGGACGCGCTCCAGGTTCTCCGGCGACAGGAAGTTGGCGCGCAACGTCCCGCCCTTGGCGGCGCGGGCGTCGGCAGGTTGGCCGCCCAGGTATTTGTTGGTCAGCATGCCCTGGGCCATCGGCGAGAAGGCGATGCAGCCCATGCCGAGATCGTCCAGCGTCTCCAGCAACCCGCCCTCGATCCAGCGGTTCAGCATGGAGTAGGAGGGCTGATGGATCAGGCAGGGGGTGCCGAGATCCTTCAGGATGCCGGCCGCCCGCCGCGTCATCTCCGGCGAGTAGGAGGAGATGCCGACATAGAGCGCCTTGCCCTGGCGGACGATGTGGTCGAGCGCGCCCATCGTCTCCTCCAGCGGGGTGCGGGGATCGACGCGGTGCGAATAGAAGATGTCGACATAGTCGAGACCCATCCGCTTCAGACTCTGGTCCAGGCTGGAGACCAGGTATTTGCGGGATCCCCAGTTGCCGTAGGGGCCGGGCCACATCTCGTAACCGGCCTTGGTCGAGATCACCATCTGGTCGCGGTAGGGACGGAAATCGGTGGCGAGGATGCGGCCGAAATTCTCCTCCGCCGAGCCAGGCGGCGGGCCGTAGTTGTTGGCGAGGTCGAAATGGGTGACGCCGCGGTCGAAGGCCCGGCGCAGCACGGCGCGCCCGGTGGCGAACACGTCGGTGCCGCCGAAATTCTGCCAAAGCCCCAGCGAAATGGCCGGCAGGTCCAGCCCGCTGCGGCCGGTGCGGCGATAGCTCATGCCGTCGTATCGCCCGTCGGCGGCAAGGTAGGGCGGCTGCATGGCGTTCTCCCGATGTGATCTTGAGTGATATATCAGCATAGGGCGGGGGTGGGGGCGGGCGCAATGGCGCGGCCGGTCGTATCACTGCGGGAAGGGGAGAGCGGCCGGCGGATTGGGCCACGCGACCGGCACAATGCTACCATGACAATCCGGTGGTCCGGCCTTCACTTGTCACACAAACCATCTGCGAGGCCGAACCATATCAGTGGAGACCGGCGCAACCCTTCGTATCGCAAGGGTTTTTCCGGTCCGTCGAAGGTGGCGGTTGTGCCTGTGGCCGAAAAGATACATCCGACATCGGAAATGTAATGGTGACAATGTTCCGTTTGACCCCGCCGAATACGTCTCCATAATCCTGATTGTCTCGATTGTTCGAGCGTTGTGCGCCAGATGATGGAGGATCCGATGCGCCACACCGATGTGACCAGCAGTTCCGGCCCGTACACGGCAGCCCCGGGCGCCGTCCCGGCCGCCGACCGCGTCACCCGTGTCGCCTCGCGCCCCTTCTGGCGGCTGCTCGACGTGTTGTTTTCCGCGATGGAACGGCGCAAACAACGTCATGCACTGATGAGGCTCGACGACCATCAGCTCAAGGACATCGGCGTCAGCCGGTCCGAGGTGGAGCAGGAGGTGTCGAAGCCGTTCTGGCGGGGATGAGACGATGGCCGACAAATCCATTCAGGGCGAATCCGTTCAGGGACAATCCGGTCCGATCGAATACGCGGTCGAACCGGACCTGAGCGCCGACGATTTCATCGACGTTCTGGAACGCTCCGGGCTGGCGGAACGCCGGCCCGTGGGCGACCGCCCGCGGGTGGAGGCGATGCTGCGCAACGCCGGCCTGATCGTCACCGCAAGGGACCAGGGCCGGCTGGTCGGCGTCGCCCGGTCGATCACCGACTTCGTCTATTGCTGCTATCTGTCCGATCTCGCCGTCGACCGCACCCTGCAGGGGCGCGGCATCGGCAAGGAGCTGATGCGCCGCACCCGCGACGCGATGGGGCCAGGCACCATGTGCCTGCTGCTGTCCGCACCCAAGGCCATCAGCTTCTACGAGCAGGCCGGGCTGAAGCGGCACGAGCAGGCCTTCCTGTTCACCGATCTGGAATAAGGCCCAGGAACAAGACAAAGGGGGGAGCATCGCCGCCATGCCCGATACGATCATCAAGAGCGCGGCCGATACCACCGGTCTCGCCATCTCCTACGACGACGTGGCCGGGGCGGCGGAGCGGATCGCCGGCGTCGCCCACCGCACGCCGGTGCTGACCAGCCGCACCGCCGACACGCTGACCGGCGGCGAGCTGCTGTTCAAGTGCGAGAATTTCCAGCGCACCGGCGCCTTCAAGATCCGCGGCGCCTACAACGCCATCGCCCGCTTCACCCCTGTCCAGCGCGCGGTCGGCGTCGTCGCCTATTCGTCCGGCAACCATGCCCAGGCCATCGCGCTGGCGGCGTCGATGCTGCGGGTGAAGGCGACCATCGTCATGCCGCAGGACGCCCCGGCGTCCAAGCTGGCGGCGACGCGCGGCTATGGCGCCGACGTGGTGCTCTACGACCGCTATGCCGAGCCGCCCGACGCCGCCGTCGCCCGCGTTCTGGAGGATCGCGGCGGCATCTTCATCCCGCCCTTCGACCACCCCCATGTGATGGCCGGCCAGGGCACCGTCGCCAAGGAGCTGATCGAGGAGGTTCTGGCGGGTGGCGGCGCACCGCTGGACCTGCTGGTGGTGCCCACCAGCGGCGGCGGGCTGCTGGCCGGCTGCGCGGTGGCGGCGAAGACGCTGAACCCCGGCTGCCGCGTGATCGGCATCGAGCCGGAGGCCGGCAACGACGCCCAGCAGAGCCTGCGTAGCGGCAGCATCGTCCGCATCGAACCGCCCAAGACCATCGCCGACGGCGCCCAGAGCCGAAATGTCGGCCAGCTGACCTTCCCGGTGATGCAGCGGCTGGTCGACGACATCGACACCGTCACCGACGACCAGCTGGTCGATGCCATGCGCTTCTTCGCCAGCCGGATGAAGATGCTGGTCGAGCCGACCGGCTGCCTCGCCGCCGCCGCGGTGCTGTCCGGCAAGATCGACGTGCGCGGCAAGCGCGTCGGCATCGTCGTCACCGGCGGCAACGTTGACCTCGGCCGCTTCGCCTCGCTGGTGGCGGGCTGAAGAGGCTTTTGCGCTGCGATAAATCCTCCTTTCCTCCGACTATGGCATTCACACGTCTCAGCGTCACGTAAAGCGTTGGGATAAAACACTTCTTCGGCCGTCATTCCCGCGAAGGCGGGAATCCAGACTCCGCAGGTGCCTCCACTGGAAACCCTGGATCCCCGCCTTCGCGGGGATGACGCGAAGTTCATTTCGTTCCAGAGACTTAGCAATGTCTGGACATGTGTGAATGCCATAAACGGGGAGAGGGAATCAAACTCCCCCAAGACGTAAGGAACACTCGCCATGACCGGGAAAGCCATGCGCCTGCCCATCTATCAGGTCGACGCCTTCACCGACCGCGTCTTCGCCGGCAACCCGGCGGCGGTCGTGCCGCTGGAGTCCTGGCTGCCCGACGCGCAGATGCAGGCCATCGCGGCGGAGAACAATCTGGCGGAGACCGCCTTCTTCATCCGCAGCGGCGACGGTTATGAGCTGCGCTGGTTCACCCCGGCGGTGGAGGTCGATCTGTGCGGCCATGCCACGCTGGCGACCGCCTTCATCATCTCCACCATCCTGGAACCGGGCCGCGAGCGCATGGACTTCGCCACCCGGCAGGCCGGCACGCTGACCGTCACCCGCGACGGCGACCGCTACACGCTGGATTTCCCCAACCGCCCGGCCAAGCCGGCGGAGCGTGTCGATCCCAACCTGCTGGCGGCGCTGGGCGGCCCGGCGCCGGTCGCGATCCTGAGCGGGCGCGACTATCTGGTGGTCTACGAGTCGGCCGACGCGGTGCGGGCGCTGGCGCCGGACATGGCGCTGCTGTCGAAGCTCGACCTGTTCGCGGTCTGCGTCACCGCACCGGGGGACAATGGTGTCGATTTCGTCTCGCGCCTGTTCGCCCCGGCCCAGGGCATCCCGGAGGACCCGGTCACCGGCTCCACCCACTGCATGCTGACCCCCTATTGGGCGGAGCGGCTGGGCAAGACGGTGCTGACGGCGCGTCAGGTCTCGGCCCGCGGCGGCGACCTGCTGTGCGAACTGGCCGGCGACCGGGTGAAGATCGGCGGGCAGGCGGTGCTGTATCTCGAAGGCTCGATCCTGGTGTGAGGGAGGCCGGCGATGGCTGAGGGCACGGTCCTTCTGTTCTCCTACGGCACCCTGCAGCAGGAGAATGTGCAGATGGCGTCCTTCGGCCGGCTGCTGGGCGGACGGCCGGACGCCATGCCGGGATACCGCCGCGACATGCTGGAGATCACCGATCCGGAGGTGATCCGCACCAGCGGCAAGCGCTTCCACCCGGTGGTGAGCGAAAGCGGCGATCCGGCCGACGAGGTCGCCGGAACCCTGTTCGAGATTACCCCGGAAGAACTGGCGGCCGCCGATTCCTACGAGGTCGCGGATTACAGGCGCGTCATGGTCCGGCTGGCGTCGGGGGCGGAGGCCTGGGTCTATGTGAAGGCGTGAGGGGATCTGCGTGTTCAGGGGCGATTATCGGCCGTCATCCCCGCGAAGGCGGGGATCCAGGCTTCCGGTTCAAGCACCTGAAATCGCTGGTTTCCCGCCTTCGCGGGAATGACGGCTCGAGAGACCTGCGTCATGTGATTCGACGCGGTTCAATCTCTGAGCGGGCGTGAGGGGAGGGAGGCGCGCTTTAAGCCTCCGTCTCCATCTTCTGTTCGATCGCGGCGGCCTTGATCGCCTTCTGCAGCTTCTCGAAGGCGCGCACCTCGATCTGGCGGACGCGCTCGCGGCTGATGCCGTATTTCTGCGACAGGTCCTCCAGCGTCGTCGGCGCCTCGCGCAGGCGGCGTTCGGTCAGGATGTCGCGTTCGCGGTCGTTCAGCGCGGTCATGGCGTTCGCCAGCAGCTTGCGGCGCTTGCCCAGTTCCTCGCGGTCGGCCAGCGTGATTTCCTGGCTGGCGGTCTCGTCGACCAGGAAATCCTGCCATTCGCCTTCGCTCTCGGCCCGCAGGGGGGCGTTCAGCGAATGGTCGGGGCTGGCAAGGCGCCGATTCATGTTGACGACGTCCTGCTCCGGCACGTCCAGCTTGGTGGCGATGGCCTGGACCTGTTCGGGCGACAGGTCGCCCTCCTCGATCGCCTGCATCTGGCCCTTCAGCCGGCGCAGATTGAAGAACAGCTTCTTCTGGGCCGCCGTCGTGCCCATCTTCACCAGCGACCAGCTGTGCAGGATGTATTCCTGGATCGCCGCGCGAATCCACCACATGGCGTAGGTCGCCAGCCGGAAGCCGCGGTCGGGATCGAAGCGCTTCACCGCCTGCATCATGCCGACATTGCCTTCGGAGATCAGCTCCGACAACGGCAGGCCGTAGCCGCGGTAGCCCATGGCGATCTTGGCCACCAGACGCAGATGGCTGGTGACGAGCTGATGGGCGGCGCCGGAATCCTCATGCTGCTGCCAGCTTTTGGCCAGCATGTATTCCCGCTCCGGTTCCAGCATCGGGAACTTGCGGATCTCCTGGAGATAGCGGGACAGATTGCTCTCGGACCCGATGGCCGGAAGATTGGATGCCGTCGCCATGACCAAACCCCTCTCCTGACGGCCGGTATACCCATGAGAAGGAATTCATGGGCATGCGGCCATTCTTCAGCGCGGGTTCCAAAGGCCCCTCGCAATGAGCGGGCGGCGGAACCTCGCCATTGACCGGGAGTCTATCCAAGAAAGATTACCCGGTGTACCGTTTTAAAGCGACTCCAAGGTGACAATTAGTTCATGAATATCCGCCGGAATTGGGGAGCGGAATGCCACAATTTCGCCACTGACCGGATGACGGAAGGTCAGCGCCGCGGCGTGCAGCGCCTGTCGCGGAAACCCAACAAGGGTGCCGCGGACCGGTTCCGGAAGTTGCGAGGCGAACTTGCCCCCCGGCCGCCCCGACCGGCCGCGGCCATAGAGCGGATCGCCGACCAGCGGATGGCCGATGTGGGTCAGGTGGACGCGGATCTGGTGGGTGCGCCCGGTCTCCAGCACGCATTCGACCAGCGAGGCGGCCATGCCGAAGCTCTTCACCACGCGGTACTTGGTGGCGGCCGGCTTCCCGCCGCCGGTCACCACCGCCATCTTCTTGCGGTCGGCGCTGCTGCGGCCGATGTTGCCCTCAATCCGGCCCTGTCGCGGATTCGGCACGCCCCAGACCAGCGCCAGATAGGTGCGGCTGAGCGTGCGGTCGGAGAACTGCTCCGACAGGCCGTGATGGGCGCGGTCGTTCTTGGCGACCACCATCAGGCCGCTGGTGTCCTTGTCCAGCCGGTGGACGATGCCCGGCCGCTTCACCCCGCCGATGCCGGACAGGCTGTCGCCGCAATGGGCCAGCAGGGCGTTGACCAGCGTGCCGTCCGGGTTGCCGGCGGCGGGATGCACCACGAGCCCGGCCGGCTTGTCGATCACCAGAACGTCGGCATCCTCGTACACCACGTCGATCGGGATGTCCTGCGCCACCGGTTCGGCGGCCTCCGCCCCCGGCACCTCGACCTCGAAGCGCTGGCCGGGTTTGACCCTCAGGGACGGGTCCGTTATCGTCCGGCCGTCGCCGCGCACGCAGCCCTGGTCAAGCAGGGCCTGGACGCGCGACCGCGACAGGTCCGGCAGGCCCGCCGCCAACGCCTTGTCCAGCCGCTGGCCCGCCGCCTCGTCGGGAACCGTGTAGGCGAGGGCACGGGCAGTGGCGTAGGCGGGCGGGCCGGCGTCGTCGTCCGCATCGAGGAAATCGTCGGACAGGTCTTCGGAGTTATCGGCGGCCATCGGCTTTGCGTATCGCGTCCTGTTTCAATCGTCCGGGAGTGGACCCCAAACCGTGCAGATCCTCAAGGCACTCGTCGTCATCATGGGCGTTCTGATCATCGCCGGCTTCACTTATCTTGGGGTGGAGCTGTACAAGCGGATGTCGGACCCCAACCGCGCCTCCCTGACCGGGCCCTCCACCACGACCACCGTGATCGACCGCCCGGCCGAGGTGACGCTGGACGTCCCGGCCGGCGCCCGCATCGGCGAGATGCTGGCGGTCGGCAACCGCGTGCTGTTCAAGGTGACCCTGCCGCAGGGGCCGGACCGCCTCTATCTGATCGACCCGCGCACCGGCGCCGTCACCGCGACGGTCACCGCTGGCCCCTCAGGCGGCAAAGCCGCTCCCTGACACAAGGTTTCCGCGATCATGCATGATTTCCGCAGCGACAACGTCGCCGGTGCCGCCCCGCAGGTGATGACGGCGCTGGCGGCCGCATCCGCCGGCACCGCTTCCCCCTACGGCAACGATCCCTGGACCGCGCGGGTGACCGAGCGGCTGTGCGCGATCTTCGAGACGGAGGTCGCGGTCTTCCCGGTCGCCACCGGCACCGCCGCCAATTCGCTGGCGCTGTCGGCGCTGGTGCCGCCCTATGGCGCGGTGCTGTGCCATGACGAGGCGCACATCAGCATCGACGAATGCGGCGCGCCGGAGTTCTTCACCGGCGGCGCCAAGCTGGTTCCGCTGGCCGGCGAGCATGGCAAGCTGACTCCCGACAGCGTGTCGCGCCACATCGCCAAGGCCGGCGTCGGCGTCGTCCACCGCGTCCAGCCCGCCGCGCTCAGCCTGACGCAGGCGACGGAGGCCGGCACCGTCTATACCCCGGCGGAGGTCGAGGCGCTGGTCGAGACCGCCCATTCCAACGGCATGGCCGTTCACATGGACGGCGCCCGCTTCGCCAACGCCATCGCCCGGCTGGGCTGCGCCCCGGCCGACGTGACGTGGCGCGCGGGGGTCGACGTGCTGACGCTGGGCGGCACCAAGGGCGGCTGTCTCGCCGCCGAGGCGGTGGTGTTCTTCAACCCGGCGATGGCCGAGGATTTCGGCTTCGGCCGCAAGCGCGGCGGCCATCTGGTGTCGAAGATGCGCTTCCTGTCGGCGCAGCTGGACGCCTGGCTGGAGGATGGCCTGTGGCTGCGGCTGGCCGCCCACGCCAACGCCATGGCCGACCGTCTGGCCGCCGGGCTGACCCTGCTGCCCGGCGTCGAGCTGGCCCACCCGGTGGAGGCCAACGAGCTGTTCGTCCGCCTGCCTGACGCTTATGCCGAGGCGCTGGAAGGGGCCGGTTACGGCTTCTACCGCTGGGACGACGGCACGGCGCGCTTCGTGACGGCGTTCGACACGCCGGCGGCGGCGGTTGACGGGTTGCTGGATATTTTGCGCCGACTCCAAGAAAAGGCTTGATCGGCGGGGCGGGCTTGGTTAGAAACCCGCCCACGCCGATGACGTCCCCATCGTCTAGAGGCCTAGGACACCGCCCTCTCACGGCGGTAACAGGGGTTCGACTCCCCTTGGGGACGCCAACCTTCCAAGGTTGGGTCGCGCGGCCGGTGGCAGCCTCCACCGTCGCGAGCCACGCATCGGGACCAGACGTCCCCTTCGTCTAGAGGCCTAGGACACCGCCCTCTCACGGCGGTAACAGGGGTTCGAATCCCCTAGGGGACGCCATCCACGCGCTGGATGCGTTATTGAGCGCGGGCTTGAAGGTACAACGTCCCCGTCGTCTAGAGGCCTAGGACACCGCCCTTTCACGGCGGCGACACGGGTTCGACTCCCGTCGGGGACGCCACTTTCTTAGTCTTGTAGCTGACATGCTAATTTTTCTCGTAATATTCCCGTTTCATTCTATTGGTCCAGAAGGCCGATAGGATCGTCATCCTTCGACTTCAGTGAATAGAAACTTGAAGCTATACTGACGAAGTTTGAGCGTCGGTATAACTCTTGCTGCGGCTTTAGTTTTGGCATCGAAGCCGGATGCGACAAGAATACCTCGGACTTCGCCGCCTTCCTCAACGAGCACGTCACCCATATAGCTCGCAATCTGAGCCACGGCTTGGTGTCGGGCAGTGCCTGCTTTCAGTTCAATGACAACCGTCCGACCCTGTGCGTCGCGGGCAGTGATATCGATGAAGCCTGACTGAACCGAGCGTTCAGCCCCATCGTCGATGATTGTAAGGCCCGGCTCAAGTTGCTCGATCTCGGTTCGAAGCGCGGCTTGCATGTCTCTTTCGAGGCCAAATGACCTGCCGGCATCGTCCATAACCGCCACAGCGGCGGTTTTTTCCCACTCGAGCGTACCGATGGTGTCGTGGCCGGCGTCTCGGAAGCGCCGGTATCTCTCCACCGCGCCCCTATACGAGGCCAAACCGCTTTGAAGATCGCCGTCGATGGGCAACTTGCTAGGATTTGGGTGGTTGCACCGTTTATCGTCCTTCGAGTAGCGCAGCATGGAGAGCAGGGACTCCATGTGGTCCTTGGCATAGTGCTCATCCAGATCGCCGTGGTGCTCTTCCACGCGTTCGGCGCGGTACAGTTGAGCGCTTACGGTGTTCGAGGCGTATTTCTCCTGCTCCAACCACTCTTTGTACTCTGGCCTCATCTGAGATCCTTAGTGCCTGCCAAATACGAAGAACAGTATAAATATCACAATGGCTGCAAATGTAATGAGGCCCTTTATCCTTTTCTCTCTGTCAATCTGTTGCGCACACTGTTCACAAACGGTGCGAACGCCCGTTCTTTTGCCACTTGAAGAGGATATCCTCTTTCCGAAATAGGTCCCTTTACTAGATCCGGTGTGAACCTCGCGCCGGTACCCGCTGCCGGGAATAGGGGCATCGCAAGTATAACAATGTCTCATATAATCTCCCTAAGCTCTGTATCGGAAACACTCTAATCTCACTTTGATACAGAATTTCAGAGGAGAAGACAACTGAGAGGCGGTGGTTCCTATCGGCCATGATGCGATCTCGCGTCATGGATATGATGACGCGCTCTATGCTTCCACGCACTTGACCGCGTATGTAGTGAATGACGCCGTAGCGAGTTGGTGGGGATGTGGGGAGAGAGATGGTGAGTTGCTCTTAAGCCCACAAGATACCCTTACCCCAACACCCCCGTCCGATACAGCGTCACCCGGATGCCGCCGTTCGACACCGACACCCCGCCTTCCTGGAACGGCAGCTCCGTCGCCTTCGCCAAAGCCGCTTCGTTGGTGATGATTCCCACGCGCCAGCCGGCGAAGCGCGTTTTCAGCGTCTGGCCCATGGCGTGGTAGAGCGGGATCAGGGACTTGCCCTCGCCGATGCGGGCGCCGTAGGGCGGGTTGACGATCACGAGGCCGGGGGGACCCTCGGGCGGGGTCAGGTCGCTGATGGCGTGGTGGGCGAAGTCGGTCCAGGCGGAGACGCCGGCACGCTCGGCGTTGGCGCGGCTCATGGCGATGGCGCCGGCGTCGCGGTCGCTGCCGTGGAAGCGGACAGTGGGCGCGGTGGGCGTGCCGCCGGCGCGCAGGCTCTGCCAGAGGGCGGGGTCGAAATTGGCGAGCTGTTCGAAGGCGAAATGACGGGAACGGCCGGGCTTCAGGCCGGCGGCGATCTCGGCCGCCTCGATGACGAAGGTGCCGGAACCGCACATCGGGTCCACCACGGGGACCGGCTCGCGGCCGTCATAGCCGCACTGGCGCAGGAACAGGGCCGCAAGCGTCTCGCGCATCGGCGCCTTGTTGACAGCCTCCTTGTGGCCGCGCTTGTGCAGCGACTCGCCGGAGCTGTCAACGCTGATGGTGCAGAGGTCGTCGTCGATGCGCGCCTTGATCTGGATGGCGATCTGGACGGCGCGGGTGTCCTCCGCCTCCGCCTCCATATCCTTGGCGGGCTTCTTGCCGGTCGGCTTGGGGGCGGCCTTGACGATGGGGGCGCCGAGTTCCTCGGCGATGGCGCGCTCGATGCGCTGGGCGGCGGCGCCGGCATGGTAGATGCGCGAGGCCTTGCAGGACGCCTCGACCCGCACCGGTACGTCGGCGCGCAGGATCTCTGCCCAGGGAACCCGGCGGGCGCGCTTGTCCAACTGCGCCAGATGCAGGGCGCGGAAGCTGGCGATGCGCGCCAGCACGCGGGTGGCGCCGCGCAGCTCCAGATTGGCGCGCCAGACCTCCGGCCAGCCGCCGGTGACCGTCACCCCACCCTTCACGGCGGTGGGGTCGGCGAAGCCGCGGTCGCGCGCCTCGGCGCACAGCACGGATTCCAGGCCGGGAGCGGCCACCAGGAAAATCTCGAAGGGCTGCGCGGCGCCGGTCTTGTCTTGGTCGGTGTTCATCCCGCCTACATAGCCCGAAGGCCGGCCGTCTACGACAGGATTCTCGCAAATCCTTTGGCGCGCGGTCGACCCGGCAATTGACGGCGGGCCGCCGCCCCCTATGATCGGATTGGAACACGAACAATCAAGTCGGCTTTCGATTTCGAACACGGAATCGGCCGGCCAGCAGGGAGACCGCGCGTCATGACCGCAACCGATACCGCCACCGACATCGGCAACTGGCCCGCCGACCTGCTGGCCCGGGAGTTCCGGGACAAGCGGGTGCTGGTCACCGGCAGCAGCCGCGGCATCGGCGCCGCGGTGGCGGCGGCCTTCGCCCAGCTCGGCGCCCGCGTCGCCATCCATGGCCGTGACCGGGCGGCGGTGGAGGCCGTGGCGGCCTCAATGGGTTCGGCCATGGGCAACGGCGTCGTCGGGCTGGCCGGCGATTTCGCCGACAAGGGCCAGACCCGCGCGGTGGTGGAACAGGCGGTGGATCGGCTGGGCGGGCTGGACGTGCTGATCAACAATGCCGGCACCATGCTGGGCCGGGTGGCGCTGGCCGACATCGACGACGGGTTCCTGCAACAGCAGTTCGACCTGAACGCCGCCTCGGCGGTCGTCGCCAGCCGAAGCGCCCTGCCGGCGCTGATCGAGGCGAAGGGGGCCATCGTCAACACCGGCTCCATCTCCGGACGCACCGGCGGCAGCGCCGGCTCGTCGCTCTACAGCGCCGCCAAGGCGTTCCAGGCCAGCCTCGCCCGCTCGCTGGCGACGGAGCTGGCGCCGCACGGCATCCGCGTCAACGCGGTGTCGCCCGGCACCATCGACACCGATTTCCACCAGCGCTACTCGACCGCGGACAAGCTGTCGCAGACCGCGGCGCGCATCCCGCTGAAACGGCTGGGCACGGCCGAGGATTGCGTCGGCGCCTACCTGTTCCTCGCCTCCAACCGGCTGGCGGGCTACATCACCGGCCAAACGATCGAGGTGAATGGCGGTCAGTTCTATAACTAAAGGGTAGTTTTTCGCAATTGCGAAGGTCAAGCTTTGGCAAATTGCAAAGCGATCTCAACGATCTTGGCAAATTGCGAAGGGTTGAGGATCGCTGTCTATTGGAAAGAGGGTGATTTCACAGGGCAGAAAAACACCGCGGCGTTAATGGTCCTTTGGCATTGTTCTTGTAGGGTACCTCGTTGACAACCGATCACCCGAAAGATCGGAAACTTGCCAGCAGCCGGGTCAGAGACGAGGTCCCCAGCCATGAACGCCACCCACCCAGGCCGGCAGTCCGCCGCCCAACCGACCAAAGCCGGCCCCTTCGCCAACCTGCGCACGGCGACCAAGATCTACACCGGCTTCGGCGTGACGCTTGCGCTGCTGGTCGGCTTGGGGGCGGTGTCCTGGTCGGGCTTGCGATCGAGCGACGACGCGCTCCGCCGCTATGCCGGGCAGTCGCATGTCGCCATGGCGGTGGCGGAGGCGGACACCAACATGGCCGACGCCCTGGGGGCGGCGGAGGAGTTCGTGTCGAGCGGCTCCGCCGCTGTGGCCGACCGTTTCCGCGCCGACGTGGACAAGTTCGCCAGGAAGCTGGACTCCGCCACCGCGCGCATGACCAGCGCGACCGACCGTCAGGCGGCGCAGGAGATCGCCAGCCTGCAGAAGACGCTGACCGGCGGCTTCGACCAGCTGGTCGCCGCGCGGACGGAGCGCGACTCCATCGTCGCGTCGGTGGTGAACAAGCTGGGCGCCGACATCCGCCGCACGCTGAGCGAGACGGTCAAGGCGGAGAAGGATCTGGGCGATCTCGACCGCACGGTGAAGGCCGCCGACGTCAGCGAGCAGTATCTGCTGGTCCGCGTGCTGGTCGCCCGCTTCGTGGCGGAGACGCAGGCCGAGGATCTGGCGCGCATCCGCAAGGATCTGGCCGATGTGACCGCCAAGGCCACGGCGCTGCGCGACGCCATGGCGGACGGGCCGGTCAAGGCCAAGCTGTCGGACGCGGTCGCCAAGCTTCCGGCCTATGGCGCCGGCATCGACCGCATCGCCAGCTTGAGCGACCAGCTGAAGTCGCTGAACAATGAGACGCTGGGCAAGGCGGGCAAGGAGATCGGCGACAAGATCGGCCTGATCCGCTCCCACTCCGCCGATTTCCTGTCGCAGCTGGAAAGCAGCGCCGCCGCCGAGGTGAAGGCGGCCGAGGGTCGCGGCACCATGGTGACGGTCGCCGCCCTGCTGATCGGCCTGCTGCTGGCCTGGGCGATTTCGCGGGCGATCACCAGGCCGCTCGGCAACATCACGCGGGCGATGGGCCGTCTGGCCGAAGGCGACCTGAGCGTCGCCGTCACCGACGATGCGCGGCGGGACGAGATCGGCGCGCTGGCCCGTGCGCTCCAGGTCTTCAAGACCAACGCGTATGAGATGGAGCGGATGCGCGAGGCGCAGGAGGAGAGCGAGCGGCAGGCCGCCGCCCAGCGCCGCCAGACCATGATGCAGATGGCCGACACCTTCGAGAGCACGGTGAAGGGCATCGTCGACACCGTCGCCCACGCCGCCACCGGCATGCGCGACGCCGCGACGGAGCTGACCGCCACCGCGCAGGAGGCGAGCGAGCGGTCGCTGCTGGTCGCCTCGGCCTCCGAACAGGCCTCGGCCAACGTACAGACCGTCGCCACCGCGACGGAGGAGCTGTCGGCCTCCATCTCCGAGATCGGCCAGCAGGTGGAGAACTCCACCCGCATCGCCACCCAGGCGGTGGCCGACGCCGACGGCGCCGACCGCACCATGCGCGATCTGGTCTCCGCCGCCGAGCAGATCGGCGCGGTGGTGGAACTCATCAGCGGCATCGCCGCGCAGACCAACCTGCTGGCGCTGAACGCCACCATCGAGGCGGCACGCGCCGGAGAGGCCGGCAAGGGCTTCGCCGTGGTGGCGAGCGAGGTGAAGGCGCTGGCCAGCCAGACCGCGCGCGCCACCGACGAAATCCAGGCCAAGGTGCAGGAGATTCAGCAGACCACCGGCGGCGCCCAGAAGGCCATCGGCAGCATCGGCAAGACCATCGGCCACATGAGCGAGATCACCACCGCCATCGCCGCGGCCATCGAGGAACAGGCCGCCGCCACCCGCGAGATCGCTTCCAGCGTCACCCAGGCGGCGCAGGGCACCGAGGAGGTGTCGAGCAACATCGCCGGCGTCAGCACCGCCGTCCACGAGACCGGCGACGCCGCCGGCCGTGTCCACGGCACCTCCAAGGAATTGGCGGTCGAGGCCGAGCGCCTGCGCCGGGAGGTAGGGACGTTCATCGCGACGGTGCGGGCGGCGTAGGGCGGCGCTATCCCCCTCTCCCCCCCGGGGAGAGGGTCGGGGTGAGGGGGATGCACCGCGTGGATTCTCGGTAAAGGGCCGCCGCGCGCCCCCCTCACCCTAACCCTCTCCCCGCTTTCGGCGGACCGGAGGTCCGCCTGTCGCGTCAGCGCAAACTTAGTTTGCGCGTGAGCGGGGGGGAGAGGGGATTGTCTGCCTGACCCACGCCACCAGCGACGGCAGCGGCATCGCGCCGGCGGTGCGGGCGATCTCGCGGCCATGGTGGACCAGGACCAGCGACGGGATGCTGCGGATGCCGAAGCGGGCGGCGAGGTCGGGAGAGGCCTCGGTGTCGATCTTGGCGAGGCGGACCTGGGGTTCCAGCTGGGCCGCGGCCTGGGTGAAGACGGGGGCCATCATGCGGCAGGGGCCGCACCACTCGGCCCAGAAGTCGATCAGCAGCGGCAGGTCGCCCTTCTCGGCATGGGCGGCGAAGCGGCGGGCGTCGAGCGCCACCGGCTTTCCTTCGAACAGGGCATTGCCGCAGCGGCCGCACTTGCCGCCGCCGAGACGGGCCGGAGGCACGCGGTTCAGCGTATCGCAATGCGGGCAGGCGATGTGCAGGCTGTCGGCGGCTGTGGACGAACCGGGGCCTGTGGAGGAATAGGCGGTGGGCGGCATGGCGGGGCTCCTTCCCCTGGCAGCTTGTCCACCGTCGATGTATGGGGGCGGGGCCGCCCGCTCAAGATGGGCGGGCCTACTCCTGACGGCCCATCAGGCCTTCCAGCTTTGCGAAATCCACATATTGCGCCGGCCGGTCCATCAACAGGTCCGGGGTCGCCTGGGCATTCTCCCGCGCGCATTCGGCGACGTAGCGGGCCAAGAGGTCGCGCATGACCTCGGCCAGAGGCGTCTGCCGCTGGCGTGCGTAATTCTTGGCGACATCTTTGATTCTGCGGTCAACGCGCAAAGAGATCGTCGCCTTCTTTGGATGAAACGGATCTCCGATCATGACGATCCCCCACCAATCTTGCTGATCCACGTTATTTGGATATGCCGGATCGGTGGTGGATACAAGGATCCATGGGAAGGCGGGCGATAAAACTTGGGGATGATAACTTGTGAATTTGTGTGGATAAAATTTCTGCCGGTTTTCTTCTCCACAGAATCTGTGGATAGATGTGTGCGCAATCTCCGAACAGAATCATCCGCACCCTTCCGGCCGGCCCATCCGGCCTGTGGATGAGTGGGTTTGCCTATTTTTTAGGCGTCTTGAGCGCTCTCTCCGGTCCCGGCCCGCCGACCAGCCGCAGCCGGCCGGCCGGCGACAGGTCGGGCAGGATGGACAGCACGGTTTCCTCGGTCAGTTCGCCGATCTGGCGGCGCTTGGCGCGGGCGGCGGAGGTCGCGGCGCGCAGGGAGTCGAAATCCACAGGCTCGGCCTGGAGCAGGACGCGCACCCGCTGCCCGGCCTCGCGATAGTCCTGGGACAGCGCGTCGTAACGCGGGCGCAGCGGCTCGAAGGCGGCGCGCAGGACGGCGGCATCGGCGTCGGACAGGTCGGCGGCCACATGCTCGACGAAGCGGTCGGGCATCGGCCGGTAGGGCGGGGGCGGCGGGTTGCGGATGGTGGCGACCAGCATGGCGCCGAGGAACAGGTTCAGCGCCAGAGACGCCAGGGCCAGCGTCCGCAGGCTGATCCGCTGGCGCAGGCGGGTCAGGGCGGATGGCTGGGGGCGATGGGTGGCGGCGGTACCGCTCATCGGGAGTCTCCGTCGAACAGGGTGACGACCTCGTCGTTCAGCAGGGCCAGTTCCTGGCTGCGCGGCGCGCTGAGGGTAGGGCCGGTGAGCTGGCCGTTCAGCCAACCTCCGGTCAGCCAGCCGAGCGCGAGCAGGGCGACGCAGAAGCCGGCCACCGTCCGCCGCGGCATCCGGCCGAGCAGGAGCACCGCGATGCTGTCCTGCGGCATGCTGCGCGCCGCCTTGCCGACGGCTGCCAGCAGGCGGTCGACGCGGGCGTCCTCCACCGGCGGGGCGGGGGCGGCGAGCAGGCGGTCGAAGGACTGAGCGTCCTCCAGCGCCGTACGCAGGGCGGGAGAGCGGGCGAGCGCGGCGTCGGCCGCGGCGCGCAGTTCGGGCGGCCAGCGCTCCGGCGAGGCGCCGTAATCGTCCAGGTGGCGGAGGAAGTCTTCGTCGGTCATGGCATCCTCCCTCACAGGATCTCGGAGGTGGTGAGCGCGGTCTTCAGCGCGGCGCGGGCGCGAGCCAGCAGCGAGGCGAAGGCGCTCTCGCTCATGGTCAGGATTTCGGCGGCCTGACGCAGGCTGAGCCCCTCCTGGTGGAACAGGACGACGGCGGCGCGCTGGCGGTCGGGCAATGCCGCCAGCGCCCGGTTGACCCGCTCGGCGGTCTGGCGCTCGGCGATGCGGGCCAGCGCGTCGGGGGACTCGTCGGGCGGATCGCCGGCGTCCTCCAGCGGCGACCAGCCGGGGCGGCGGCCACGGTCGATGGCGAGGTTCATGACGATGCGGTAGAGCCATGTGGTGAAGGCGGCGCGCGCCGCGTCCCAGCGGCCGGCATGCTGCCAGACCCGCAGGAAGGCCTCCTGCGCGATCTCGTCGGCGTCGGACGGGTTGCCGGTCATCCGCTGGGCCAGCGCCACGGCGCGGCGCATGTGGCGGGCGGCCAGCCGGTCGAAGGCGGCGGCGTCGCCGCCGGCCACGCGCTCCATCAACCCGTCGTCGCTGTCGGTGTTGTCGGCCACCGGGGCTCCGCTCATGCCGTGGGCGAGAACTATGCCCAAGAGGGGGGATAGGCGCCAGGGGTGCGATCTCTCCCTCTCCCCCCCGGGGAGAGGGGCGGGGTGAGGGGGATGCACAGGGGTGGACTCTCGAGAATCCTCGCCGTGCGCCCCCCTCACCCTAACCCTCTCCCCGGGGGGGAGAGGGGATCTCGCGAGGGTGAGGGAAATCCTGAGGATTACGGAAAGCCTGCCCATCCGCCGCCCCCTATTCCGCCGGGGCGGCGATGGCGGCGCGGCGGGTGCGCCGCAGGGCCAGCCGTTCCAGGGTCAGATAGACCACCGGCGTGGTGTAGAGCGTCAGCATCTGGCTGACCAGAAGGCCGCCGATGATGGCGATGCCGAGCGGCCGGCGGATCTCGCCGCCGGTGCCGTAATCGAAGGCCAGCGGAACGGCGCCGAGCAGCGCCGCCATCGTCGTCATCATGATCGGGCGGAAGCGGACCAGTCCGGCCTCGCGGATCGCCTCCAGGGGCGACAGGCCGCGTTCCCGCTCCGCCTCCAGGGCGAAGTCGATCATCATGATGGCGTTCTTCTTGACGATGCCGATCAGCAGGATGATGCCGATCAGGGCCACGATCGACAGGTCGTAGCCGGTCAGGATCAGCGCGATCAGCGCCCCCAGCCCGGCCGACGGCAGGGTCGACAGGATGGTCAGCGGGTGGATCAGGCTTTCGTAGAGCACCCCCAGCACGATGTAGATGGTGATCAGCGCCGCCAGGATCAGCAGCGGCTGGCTGGACGAGGATTGCTGGAAGGCCCGCGCGTCGCCCTGGAAGCCGGCGCGGATGCTGGCGGGCATGCCGATGTCGTCGGCCGCGCGCTGGATCAGTTCGGTCGCCTGGGACAGCGAGACGCCGGGGGAGAGGTCGAAGGTCAGGTTGGCGACCGGGAAGCCGCTCTGGTGCTGGATGCTGGCGGCCTGGTTGCCGATGACGACGCGCGACACCGCCGACAGGGGCACCATGCCGCTGCGGCCCGACACATAGATGCGCTTCAGGTCGTCGGGGCCGAGCGCCTCGGATGGCGCGACCTCCAGCACCACCTTGTGCTGGTTCTGCGCCAGATACATCGTCGAGACCTGCCGCTGGCCGAAGGCGTCGTAGAGCGTCGCCTCCAGGCTGCTCAACGACACGCCGAGGCGGGTGGCGGCGTCGCGGTCGACGATGACGTTGGCCTGGATGCCGCCGTTCTGGCGGTCGTTGGCGACGTCGACCAGCTCCGGCAGGGTGCGCATCTTTTCCACCAGCTTGGGCGCCCATTCGTTCAGCGCGCCGATGTCGGCGTCCTGCAGGCTGTAGCGGTACTGGCTGCGCCCCTGGAAGCCGCCGACGCGGATGTCCTGCACCGGCATCAGGTAAAGCTGCACCCCCGGCACCCGGCCGGCGCGCTGGCGCAGCCGCTGGGTGACGGTCTGGAGATCGTCACGCTCCGCCTTCGGCTTCAGGCCGATGAAGATCTGGCCGGAATAGGTGCCGCCCGGACCGCCGCCGCCGATGGTTCCGCCGACGCTGTCCACCGCCGGGTCACCGGCCACCGCGTCCTGCAACGCGCGCTGGCGCGTCACCATCGCCTTGAAGGAGATGTCGGGCGGCGGATCGCTGAAGCCGATCAGCAGGCCGGTGTCCTGCTGCGGCACGAAGCCCTTCGGCACCTGCCCGTAGAGCCAGACGCTGACGCCGATGATGGCGAAGGTCGCCGCCAGCATGGTGCGGCGGTGGGCCAGCACCCAGTCCAGCCCGGCGGCATAGAGGCCGAACAGGCGGTCGCCGATCCAGGCGAGCGCACGGGCAAGGCGGCCGGGGGGGCCGCGCTCCGCCTCCGGCGCCAGCAGATGGGCGCACATCATCGGGGTCAGGGTCAGCGACACCACCGCCGAGACGGCGATGGCGACCGACAGCACCACGGCGAATTCGCGGAACAGCCGGCCCTGGATGCCGCCCATGAACAGGATGGGGATGAAGACGGCGACCAGCGACAGGCTGATGGAGATCACGGTGAAGGCGACCTGCCGCGCGCCCTTCACCGCCGCCTCGAACGGCTTGGCGCCCTTTTCGATGTGGCGGACGATGTTCTCGATGACGACGATGGCGTCGTCGACCACGAAGCCGACCGAGATGGTCAGCGCCATCAGCGAGAAATTGTCCAGGCTGTAGCCGACGATCCACATCACGCCGAAGGTGCCGGCCAGCGACAGCGGCACCGACGCCGCCGGGATGACCGTCGCCCACAGCCGGCGCAGGAACAGCGCCATCACCATCACCACCAGCGCCACCGTGACCGCCAGCGTCTTCTGCACGTCGTCGATGGAGGCGCGGATGGTCGGCGTGCGGTCGGTGCGCACCGACAGGCTGACCCCCGGCGGCATCCAGCCGCGCAGCGTCGGCAGCTCCGCCCGGATGCGGTCCACCGTCTCCACCACGTTGGAGCCGGGCTGTTTCTGGATGTTGATCAGGACGGCGCGCTGGCCGTCCTGCCAGGCGGCGGTGCGGCTGTTCTCCGGCGCCTCGATCACCTCGGCGACGTCGCCGAGCCGGATGGTGGCGCCGCTCTTCTCGGTCACGATCAGCTTGCGGTAGGCGTCGGCGCCGAACAGCTGATCGCTGGCGCCGATGGACCAGGATTCATGGGTGCCGTCGAAGCTGCCCTTCGGCCCGTTGGCATTGGCCTGGGAGATGACGCTGCGGATCGATTCCAGGCTGACACCCATGTTGGCGGCCGCGGCGGCGTTGACGCGGACACGCACCGCCGTCTTCTCCGCCCCGTTGATGGAGACCTGGGCCACCCCCTCGATCTGGCTCAGGCGCTGGCCGATGATGCTGTCGGCAAGGTTGTAGAGGTCGGCCGGGGCCAGGGTGGTGGAGGTCATGGCCAGCGTCATCACCGGCGCGTCGGCCGGGTTGATGCGCCGCATCTTGGGCGGGCTGGGCAGGTCGGCCGGCAGGTCGCCGCCGGCGGCGTTGATGGCGGCCTGCACGTCGCGCGACGCCGCCTCGACATCGCGGTTCAGGTCGAACTGCACGACGACGGTGGTGCTGCCGAGCTTGCTGTTGGAGGTCATCTCCGACACGCCGGCGATGCGGGCGAGCCGGCGTTCCAGCGGCGTGGCGACGGAGGCGGCCATGGTCTCCGGGCTGGCGCCGGGCAGCGAGGCGGTGACGATGATGGTGGGGAATTCCACCTGCGGCAGCGGCGCCACCGGCAGGAAGCGGTAGGCCACCATGCCGAGGATCATCAGCCCGACCATCAGCAGCGACGTGCCGACCGGCCGCCGGATGAAGGCGGCGGAGAGCGAGGCGGCGGAGGGGAGAAGATTTGCGGGGAGCATGGCCGGCTACTCCGCCGCCGCCCGGCCGGCGGAGCTGTCGTTGCCGGGTTCTGCAACCTCCTTGCGCCGCCATGGCCGCAGCAAGCGGCCGAGCCGGTTGCCGAGACGGTCCATGTAGAGATAGACGACCGGCGTGGTGTAGAGCGTCAGCACCTGACTGAGCAGCAGGCCGCCGACGATGGCGATGCCCATCGGTTTGCGCAGTTCCGATCCGGTGCCGTTCTCCAGCGCCAGCGGCAGGGCGCCCAGCAGGGCGGCCATGGTGGTCATCATGATCGGGCGGAAACGCAGGAGCGACGCCTCGTAGATCGAGCGTTCCGGCGCCATGCCCTGGTTGCGCTCCGCCTCCAGGGCGAAGTCGATCATCATGATGGCGTTCTTCTTGACGATGCCGATCAGCAGCACGATGCCGACCAGCGCGATCAGCGACAGGTCGTGGCCGGTCGCCATCAGCGCCAGCAGCGCGCCGATGCCGGCGGACGGCAGGGTCGACAGGATCGTGATGGGATGGATCGTGCTCTCGTACAGCACGCCCAGTACGATATAGACCGCGACCACCGCCGCCAGGATCAGCCAGGGTTGGGTGTCGAGCGACGAGCGGAATTCGGCCGCCGTGCCGGCGAAGCGGGCGGTCGCGGTGTCGGGCATGCCGATGCTGCCGCGCGCCTCCTGGATCGCCGCGACCGCCGCCCCCAGCGAGACGCCGTGCGCCACGTTGAAGGACAGGGTGACCGACGGGAACTGGCCCTGGTGGGTGATGACCAGCGGGGCGGTCTTGCGCTCCACCGACACCACGGCATTCAGCGGCACGACGGTGCCGCCGCTGGCCTTCACATAGATCTTGGACAGCGACGCCGGGTCCATCTGGAAGGACGGTTCGACCTCCAGGATCACGCGGTACTGGTTGGTCTGGGTGTAGATGGTGGAGACCTGACGCTGGCCGAAGGCGTCGTACAGCGTGTCGTCGATGGCCTGGGGCAGGACATGCAGGCGGCTGGCGGCGTCGCGGTCGATGGTCAGGTAGACCTGCAGGCCGTCGGGCTGCTGGTCGCTCGCCACGTCGGTCAGCTCGGGCCGGGCGCGCAGGGCGTCCAGCAGGCGTGGCGTCCAGTTCTCCAGTTCGCGCGGGTCGGCGTCCTGAAGGACGTACTGGTATTGGGTGCGGCTGACGCGGCTGTCGATCTGTACGTCCTGCACCGCCTGCATGAACAGCGACACGCCCTTCAGGTCGCCGGTGGCGGCGCGCAGCCGGGCGATGATCTCCTCCGCCGAGGAACTCCGCTGGTCGCGCGGCTTCAGCGCGATGGTCAGGTTGCCGGTGTTGGTGGTGGCGTTCACCGTGCCGGTGCCGACGAAGCTCGCCACACCGGCCACGTCGGGGTCGCGCCGCACGATGTCGGCGACCTCGCGCTGGCGCTCCGCCATCGCCTTGACCGAGATGGAGGGCGCGGCGTCGGTCACGCCGATGATGACGCCGGTGTCCTGCTGCGGCAGGAAGCCCTTCGGCACCACGTCGTAGAGGTAGAGGGTGGCGGCCAGCGTGGCGATGGTGACCAGCAAAGTCGCCGGCTGGTGGCGCAGCACGAAGCGGAGCGAGGCGGCGTAGCCGTTCAGCAGGGCGTCGAAGCCGCGTTCGGTCCAGCGGAACAGGGCATTTGGCTTGGTCTCCGCCTCCGGTTTCAGCAGGCGGGCGCACATCATCGGCGTCAGCGTCAACGAGATCACCGCCGACACCAGCACGGCGATGGACAGCGTGATGGCGAACTCGCGGAACAGCCGGCCGACCACGCCGCCCATGAACAGCAGCGGGATGAACACCGCGATCAGGGATAGGGTCAGCGAAACGACGGTGAAACCGATCTGGCGGGCGCCCTTCAAGGCCGCCTGCATCGGCTTCTCGCCCTTCTCGATGTGGCGGACGATGTTCTCGATCATCACGATGGCGTCGTCGACGACGAAGCCGGACGCGATGGTCAGCGCCATCAGCGACAGGTTGTCCAGGCTGAAGCCGCACAGCGCCATGATGCCGAAGGTGCCGATCAGCGACAGCGGCAATGCCGCCGCCGGGATCACCGTCGCCCACGCCTTGCGCAGGAACAGGAAGATCACCAGCACCACCAGCCCGGCGGTCAGCACCAGCGTCTTCTGCACGTCGACCACCGAGGCGCGGATGGTCTCCGTCCGATCGGTCAGCACCGCCATGTGGATCTGCGGCGGCAGGCTGGCCTGGAGCGACGGCAGCAGCTTGTGGATGCGGTCCACCGTGTCGATGATGTTGGCGCCGGGCTGGCGCAGCACGTTCAGCAGCACCGCCGGCTTGCCGTCATGCCACGCCGCGAGCCGGGTGTTCTCCACCGAATCGACCACGGTGCCGATGTCGGTCAGCCGCACCGGGCCGCCATTCTTGTAGGCGATGATGATCGGGCGGTAGGCGGCGGCATTCTCGATCTGGTCGTTGACGCCGATGGACCAGGACTGGCGCGGGCCGTCGAAGCTGCCCTTCGGCGCGTTGACGTTGGCCTGGGTGATGGTGGTCCGCACATCCTCCAGCGTCAGGCCGAGACCGGCGACGGCGGCGGGGTTGACCTGGACGCGCACGGCCGGGCGCAGTCCGCCCTCGATCCCGACATAGCCGACGCCGTCGACCTGGGACAGCTTCTGCGCCAGCAGCGTGTCGGCGGCGTCGCTGACGGTCTCCAGGCGGAGGCTGTCCGAACTCAGCGCCAGCACCATGACCGGCGTGTCGGCGGGATTGACCTTGTCATAGACCGGCGGGTTCGGCAGCCCCTTGGGCAGCGTGCCGGACGCGGCGCTGATCGCCGACTGCACGTCCTGCGAGGCGGCGTCGATGTCGCGGGTCAGGTCGAACTGCAGGGTGATGACCGACAACCCGAAGGAGCTGGTCGACACCATGGAGGAGATGCCGGCGATCTGCCCGAGTTGCCGTTCCAGGGGGGCGGTGACGGACGACGCCATCACCTCCGGCGCCGCGCCCGGCAGCTGGGTGGTGACGCGCACCGTCGGGAAATCGACCGTCGGCAGCGAAGAGATCGGCAGCGCGCTGTAGCCCAGCAGGCCCAGCAGCACCACCGCCAGCATCAGCAGCCCGGTGGCGACCGGCCGCAGGATGAAGGGGGCGGAGATGTTCATGAGGGCTGCCGTCCCTCACGCGGGGCGGCGGGGCCGGGAGTGGGAGAGGCGCCGTTGTTCTCGCGCTGCTGCTGGCGCTCGCGCCGCCGTTCCTCGCGCGCGGCCGGGTCGTGTGGCTGGTCCTGCGGCCGGTTGGCGGGGGCGGACTCCGGCGCGGGGGTGGCAGGGGCGGGGGCGGCGCCAACCGGTGCGGCCGAGGCGATGGGCTCGACGATGCGGATCTTGGAGCCGGGCTGCAAACGGTACTGGCCGTCCACCACCACCCGCTCGCCGGGGGTCAGGCCCTCGTCGATGATCGCCTTGGTTTCCTCCTGGCGGGCGACCTTGATCGGGCGCTGCTCCACCGTCAGGTCGTCCTTGATGACATAGGCGTAGGTGCCCTGCGGTCCGCGCTGCACCACGGTGGCCGGCACGGTGGTGGCGCCGCGGCGGACGGTGGACAGCAGGCGGACATTGACGAACTGGCCCGGCCACAGCTTTTGCGGGTCGTTGGGCATCTGCGCCTTCAGGCGGATGGTGCCGGTGCCGGTGTCGATCAGGTTGTCCACCACCGCCAGCGCGCCGGTGTCGAGCACGCGGCGGCCCTCGCGGTCCTGCGCCTCGACCGTCACCGGTCCTTGCGCCTGGGTGGCGAGCACGGCCTGCAGCTGCTTCTCCGGCAGGGTGAAGATGACGGCGATGGGCTGGATTTGCGTGATGGTGGCGATGCCGCTCTGGTCGCTGGCCCGCACCACGTTGCCCTGGTCGACGTTGCGCAGGCCGATGCGGCCGCTGATGGGGGCGGTGATGGTGGTGTAGTTCAGCTGGACCCGCACCGCCTCGATCGCCGCCTCGTCGGCCCGGATCTGCGCCTCGTACTGGGCGACCAGCGCGCGCTGGGTGTCCACCGTCTGGCGGGAGGCGAACTCCTTCAGGTTCATGTTGCGCTCGAGATCGCGCCGCGCGTTGGCGAGCTGCGCCTCGTCCTGCGCCTTCTTCGCCTCGGCCTGGGCGAGCTGGGCCTGGAGCGGGCGGGAATCGATGGTCGCAAGGAGGTCGCCGGTCTTGACCAGTTGCCCTTCCTGCAGGGAGACGCGCTGAAGCTCGCCATCGACGCGGGCGCGAATGGTGACGCTGTTGAAGGCCTGGACCGTGCCGATGCCGTCGAACCAGATCGGCACATCCTCCCGCGCCACGGTGCCGGCCTGCACCGCCACCACGTTGCTGCGCGCGCCGCCGGGGCCGCCGGGAGGTGCGCCGGGAGGGCCGGGCGGCGGGCCGCCGGCGCCGGTCGATTGCTTCGCCGCCTGAGGGGCCAGCTTCTGCTGAACCGCGTAACCGACGCCGCCGATCAGTCCGGCAAGAACAACACCGGTGACCACCGGCTTCCAACGAATCGTCATGACCTGTTCCGACGCTTGTCCCGACGCTCGACCGGACGGCGCTTTCGCCCGCCGCGGTCTTGCTGTCCGTTCCTGATACGCAGCGGCGGGAGGGATTCGTCGGGGGGCGGCGAAGATTTTTCGCGCAGGGACGCACGCCTCTCCGCGGTGGATCACGGCGATTGCAGCTTTTATGGGGTGGCGTCGCCCGCCGGATCATTGCGGTCGTTTACCAGGATCTCCGCCGCAAGGGCTTCCTCGTATCGGTCCAGATGCCTGGTGATCGCGGTCTTAAGGGAATCGAAGTCCGTAGGGCCGTCATCGACCAGAGCCGTCAGGCCCGGATCGGTGCGGGGCAGGCGCGACGGCAGCAAATGGGTGCGGAGTTTCTCATAGGAGAGATACGGGTTCTCCTGCTTCGCGGCGTCGAGGATTGCGTCGATGGTCTTGCCGCGTTCGAGGAACGACCACAGGTCGAACAGGTCGCGCGATGTCGTCCGACGCAGGATGAGCTGGGACTTAAGCAGGAAAATCCCGTCCGGCGGCATCACCTTGACGCAACGCAGGCGCGCCGGCTCCAGCGCGTAGGGCTGCTGCCGCTTCGGCGAATAATCGGCAAAGAAGGTCAGCTTGACGCCGGTCTCCGCTCTGCCAGTCCGGCAAAGCCAGTCCTGCTGGGTGTCGGCAAGGTCGTCGCCGTCATTCTCGGCATACATGCGCGCCATCTCGCTGGAGATGTCCGATATCCGCCAGCCCTGGGCACCGAGGCGGTCAAGAATGGTCCGGCAGCTGTCGCGCGGCAGTTTGTTTCCGGGGAAGGCGAAATCGAGATCCTCGCTGCGGCGGTGTCCCCACGAGAGCGCCAGAGCTGTGCCCCCGATCAGCGTGAACCGGCCGATTTCCGGAATGGCCGAAATCGCCTCAAGCAGCTGCTTGGTTTCGCCCGGCAGACAGTCGACGCGCAGCATCCCGGAACCCCTTCTCGATGTTGTCCAGGCGATGCCGCCATTCCGAAGCCAGGACGGACGGGACGTCCTTCTCCGCTTCGAGGTCGTTCAGGACACGGCGTACCCGGCCGACGCCGTAGGATTTGCAAAGCCGGGCAACGTCCCTGAACGTCGGCCGGGAAAGCGTCATGGCGATCAGGTGGTCGGGATCGAACCTGCCGCCGGGATTGCTCCAGGCCCGGTTGAAGGCGAGGCGCGGCTCCCGTTCCGGCAGGACGCGGTAGAGGCCACGCTGGATGGGTTCGAGCTTCTCCGCGGCGACGAGTTTCCTCAGCGCACGGCTTACCGTCGATGCGGACCCAAAACGCCCGACCAGCGTACCCGACGCGACGGTCACCACACCGCTGCGGCGCAGGTCGTGGAGGATGCGCATCGGCAAGGTTCCATTCATCGGCGCCGTCACGATTTGACATCCAGGAAAAATATCCAACTGAAATCAATATGATTGGTTGAACGTGGAGAGTCAATGAGCCGGCCGCTTGCGGGCGGCCGGTGCGCGCTGTCATGGCGCCGGTGGCGGCTCGGCGGTGATGGGACCGCCAGCAGGATGCGATCGTCGCAGCACATACGCGAATAGGCATTGAACTTGATAATCATTTGCATTATGAGGGCTCTCAACTGCGAATGATTCTTATTCGTGCTGGGGGCAAGCAAGTGAAGAAACGGGTTGAGGGCGGCCGGGTGTCGCGTGGGGCGGCATTCGGCGCCGTGGTGCTGAGCGGTCTGATGGTGCCGGCGGTGGCGGGGGCCCAAAGTATCGGTGGCCAGAGCGCAAGCGAGCAGGGCTCCGATGGTGCCGCACTGCAGATGCCGGCGGTGACGGTGACCGGGCAGGGGGAAACGGCGCTGTCGCCGGTGACCGGCTATGTCGCCAACCAGCAGGCGACCGGCACCAAGACCGACACGCCGCTGATCGAGACGCCGCAGTCGATCTCGGTCATTCCGGCCGACCAGATCCGCGACCAGAACGCCCAGACGCTGAATCAGGTGGTGCGCTACACCGCCGGCGTGACGGCGGAGACGCGTGGCGCGGTGGCGACCCGCTATGACCAGCTGAAGGTCCGCGGCTTCGACGCCGACACCTATCTGAACGGGCTGAAGCTGCAGTCGCTCTACTACGCGGCGTCGCAGATCGACCCCTATCTGCTGGAGCGGGCGGAGGTGCTGAAGGGCCCGACCTCCGTTCTGTATGGCCAGTCGCCGGCCGGCGGCCTGATCAATCAGGTTTCCAAGCGCCCGACCGCCACCGCGCTGAACGAGGTCGGGATCGAATACGGCACCGACAACCATTGGCGCGGCACCGCCGACTTCTCCGGCCCGATCGACAAGGACGGCAAGTTCCTCTACCGCCTGACCGCCGTCGGCCTGAGCGAGGACGGCCAGATCCGGATGACGGAGAACGAGCGCATCGCCGTCGCCCCCTCCTTCACCTGGAAGCCGGATGCCGAGACCAGCCTGACCCTGCTGGGCTTCTATCAGCACGATCCGAAGGGCAATTCCTATGGCGGCATCCCGCCGCAGGGCACGGTGCTGTCGAACCCGCTGGGCAGGATCCCGGTCGATTTCTATGACGGCGATCCGAATTTCGAGAAGTTCGACCGCCGTCAGGCCTCGGTCGGCTACGCCTTCGACAAGAAACTGAGCGACGTCTGGACCTTGCGGCTGAACGGGCGCTGGCTGAACGCCAAGGTCGCCTACGACAGCCTGTACGCCAACGGCCTGTCGGCGGACTACCGCACACTCTATCGCGGCATCGCCACCTCGCGGGAGGAGATGAACGCCTACGCCTTCGACAACCAGATCGAAGGGCGCTTCTCCACCGGTCCGGTCGGCCATACCGTGCTGGCCGGCGTCGATTACCAGCGGCTCGACGGTCATTACACCGCCGGCTTCGGACTGGCGCCGTCGATCGACGTGTTCAACCCGGTCTATGGCGTCGCCGTCACCCCGCCGGCGGTCAGCCGCACCGACATCGACGGGCGCCAGACCGGCATCTATCTGCAGGACCAGATGCGGCTCGGCGGCTTCATCCTGACGGTGGCCGGACGCCGCGACTGGGCGAAGACCACCTCGACCACCGCCTTCGGCAGCACCACCCAGTCCGATCAGGCCTGGACCGGCCGCGCCGGCCTGACCTATGTCTTCGAGAGCGGCATCGCGCCCTACATCAGCTATGCCGAATCCTTCACGCCCAGCAGCGGCGTCGATTTCGCCGGCACGCCCTTCAAGCCGGAGGAAGGCACCCAGTACGAGGTCGGCGTGAAGTACCAGCCGCCGGGCATGAACAGCCTGTTCACCGCGGCCCTGTTCGACCTGACCCGCAGCAACCTGACGACCAGCGATCCCGCCCACCCCGGTTTCTCCGTCCAGAGCGGCGAGGCGCGGGCGCGCGGCATCGAGCTGGAGGCCAAGGTCGGCGTGACCAAGGATCTGGAGCTGATCGGCACCTACACCTACCTCGATACCAAATACACCAAGGACAATGACGGGCTGGAGGGCAAGCGCCTGGCGGCGGTGCCGCGCCATCAGGCGTCGGCCTGGGCCATGTACCACATGCCGGAAGGCACCCCGCTGACCGGGCTCGGCGTCGGCGCCGGCGTGCGCTTCACCGGCAGCACCATGAACACGGCGAACACCTTCAAGGTGCCGTCCTTCACGCTGGTGGACGCCACCGTGTCCTACGACCTGGGCGCCCTGTCCTCCAAGCTCCAGGGGGCGGAGGTCACCGTCAACGGCAAGAACCTGTTCAACAAGGAGTATGTCGCCTCCTGCTATTACGGCGAGTGGTGCGCCTACGGCTATCAGCGGACGGTGACCGCCGGCCTGCGCTATCGCTGGTAAGCCGCCCGTGCCGTCCCTCCTTCCCCCCTTCTTCCGTCATTGCCGAAGGAAGCCGTCATGACGCCTGCGAGCCTGCGGGGCTGGCGCCTCGTCCACCGCTGGACCAGCCTGATCTGTTCGGCGAACCTGCTGATCCTCTGCGTGACCGGGCTGATCCTGGTGTTCCACCACGAGATCCAGCATCTGATGGGGGAGGAGCTGGACAGCAGCTACACGGAGGGGCAGGCCCGCCTGCCGCTCCAGTCGCTGGTCGATATCGCGCAGAAGGCCGATCCGGCGCTGCAGCCCAAGCTGCTGTCCTTCGATCCGGAGGACAAGGCGGTCAACTACATCTATCTGGGCCCGCCGGAGGAAAGCGGATTCGAGCTGGGGCGCTGGGTGGTGCTGAACGGCTTCACCGGCGCCAACCAGATGTTGAAGCAGCCGACGGAGACGCTGGTCGGCTTCCTCTTGAAGCTGCATGTCGACCTGTTCACCGGCTTCGCCGGGCAGATGTTCGTCGGGGTGATGGGGCTGTTGTTCGTGGTCAGCACGGTCAGCGGGCTGGTCGTCTACGGCCCCTTCATGAAGAAGCTGGCCTTCGGCATCCTGCGCTTCGGGCGGGGGACGCGCATCGGCAACATCGACCTGCACAACCTGTTCGGCGTGGCGACGCTGGTCTGGGCCTTCGTCGTCGGGCTGACCGGCGCCATCCTGTCCTTCTCGCCGCTGATCACCGGCTATTGGCAGAAGACCGAGCTGGCGGCGATGACCGCCCGCCATCCCGAGCCGATGACCGGAAGTCCTGTGTCGATCGACCGGGTGGCCGAAGCCGGGCTGGCCGCCTTTCCCGGCAAGGATCTGGCCTTCATCGCCTATCCCGGCAACGAATATGCCGGCAGCCGCCATTTCAGCGTGATGGTGCGCGGCCACACCGAACTGACCCAGCGTCTGCTCAGCGTCGCCCTGGTCGACGCCGAGACCGGCGTGGTGGCGGAGGCGGCCGGCACGCCCTGGTACATGACGGTGCTGATGCTGTCGGGGCCGTTCCATTTCGGCGATTACGGCGGGCTGCCGCTGCAGATCGTCTGGGCGCTGTTCACCATCGTCACCGGCGTGGTGACGGTGACCGGCTTCGTCGTCTGGCTGAAACGGCCGCGGGCGCGGGCGGCATCGGCTGCAACCGGCGCCAAGCTGGGGAGCAAGGCATGACCGGCGTCTGGCGCATTCCGGCCGCGCTGGCCGTGCTCTCCATCATCGGGCTTGCCGCCGCCATCCTGGGCGACGGCGTGTGGGACTGGCTGTGCTGGGCGACCCTGTCGGTGCCGCTGGCCGTCTGCGCGGCCAAGCTGTGGCGGCAATGGCCGTCCTGATTTGGGAGCGGGCTTAGCCAACGCCGTTGCGGCCCGGAGACAGGACACCGGCCGGGTCGCCCACCGCACGCAGCTCCGTCAGCAGGGCGGCGGCGGGTGATCGGCGCAGCGCCTCGGGCACCGGCAGGCCGTTCGCCAGCCGATAGGGCGCGAAGCCCCGTTCCAGCGCGGTTCCGATCAGATCCCGGTAGGCGGCGAGGGCGGCCTCGTCCGCACCCGGCATCATCCGGTCGAATCCCAGGGTGAAATAGGTCAGCAGGCAACGGAAGCCGTTGGACTCGATCCCGACATTCAGGTCGATGCCGGCCTGCTCCAGCCGGTCGCGCGCCCAGCTCAGGTAATCGGCCAGCGCTCCGAACTCGAAGGGGAAGGCGAGGCAGAGCCAGATCAGGCCGCAGCCGTCGCGGTCGGGGTCGGCCGCCGCGAGGTCGGGGTGCCGATCCTTGCGCCAATAGACCGTTCGCAGGTTGCGTCCGTCCGGCACGCCCAGCCAATCCTCGAATCCCTCGATCCAGGCGCCGTCCCGCCGGGCGATGTCCAGTTCCACCGCCTGGGACACCGCGGCGAAGCGGCGGGACAGGCGGCCGGCGCGGGCCTCCAGCACCTCCGGCGCCTCCGCGCGGATCAGGGCGGAGGCGTGCCACTCGTTCAGGGCCGCCGGGGCGAGCCGGTCGGTCGGGACGGCCGCGCGGACATCGTCGAGCGCCAGCCATTTGATGCCGTTCCACAGGGTCAGCGACCGGTCGGGCAGGGATTGCTCGCATTGGCAGTCGCGCCACAGCTCCAGGAAGGCGGGCAGGGCGTCGAGGCCGCCGATATCCACCGACAGGATGGCGAGGTCGCTGGGCATCGCCTCCAGCCGGATGACGGCGCTTGTCACCACGCCGAGGTTCGACTGGCTGAACAGCCCATCGATCAGCGGCCCGGCCGGCGCCGGGTCCAGCCCGGCCGTCCGCTCCGCCCCCAGCGGCCCGCAGCCGGTCCGCAGCCGCCGGCCGTCCGGCAAGGCGACGTCCAGCTCGCACAGCGAGGTCCAGCGCTCGCCCATGCTGCCGTCGCCGCGGTCGAGCGCGTTGGCGAGCGCGCTGGCCTCCGCCGGGCCGCCGATGACGGGGATGAAGAAGCGGTCGGTTCGCTCCGCCAGGAAGTCGGCCAGCGCCCGGAAGGTCACCCCGGCCTCGACCCGCACCAGCCCGCGCTCGCCGTCGAAGCCGGAGATGCGGTCGAGCCGCCGGAGATCGAGCACCACCGCCCCGTCCCGCGTCGGCGCCCGCGACCCCAGCCCCCAGTTGGCGCCGCGGCTGACCGGATGGACCGGCAGGCGGTGCCGGGTGGCGACGGCGAGGCAGGCGGCCGTCTGCTCGGCATCGCCCGGACTGACGACGGCCGAGACCCGGACATCCGGCGCGAAGGTGCGCCGGCCCCAGTCCTGGCGCTCCGCCTCCTCGGTTCGGACATGCTCCGGCCCGACGATGCGCCGCCACTCCTCCAGCGCGTCGGCGGGCGGTTCGCTGGTGGCAGGCGAAGCGGCAAGGAGGGCGGGCGGCGTGGGCATCCTGGGCATTTTGGGGCGGTCCCGATGCGGTCGTCGTGGCGGCGGTACGGTCCATGGTGGCAGACTGCATACCGGGGAAGGCATCCCGTTTTCATGGTATGGCGATTTGCCACTGCGCCCCGGTATGATGAATTCCGAATCGAAGATTCGATCCGACAGTCCGCATGGGGTCGTCACAGTGGATCAGGCACGATCGGCCGCCGATGCCGGCGGCGTCATCTCCGTGGTCCTGGTGGAGGACGACGCGCCGACCCGTGACTTCCTGGCCGCGTCGCTGGCCGCTGGCGAGGGGATCCGCCTGCAGGCTTCGGTCGGAACGCTGGCGGAGGCGCGCGCGGCGCTGGAGATCGGCCGTCCGGGCGTGCTGGTGACCGACCTGAAGCTTCCCGACGGCCATGGCAGCGACCTGATCCGCGAGGTGCGGCAACGCATGCCGGAGACCGAGATCATGGTGATCTCCGTCCTGGGCGACGAGCCGTCGGTGATGCAGGCCGTGCGGGCCGGTGCATCCGGCTACATCCTGAAGGACGCGCGGCCGATCGACCTGATCGCGGCGATCCACGACCTGACCAACGGCCGGTCGCCGATTTCCGCCTCCATCGCCCGCCACATCATCCGGCAGACCCAGACCGCTCCGCCGGCCCTGGCGGAGGAGGCGCCGCCCGCCCTGACCCCGCGCGAGATGGACATCCTGTGGGGCATCGCCAAGGGCTTCACCTACAACGACATCGCGGCCCGGCTGGGCATCAGCCGGCAGACGGTTCCCAGCCACATCAAGAACATCTACCGCAAGCTTGAGGTTAATTCCCGGAGCGAAGCGGTCTACACTGCGGTGGAGCGGAGAATCATCAAGCTGTCGGACTGACGCCTTGAGGCGAATTTGAGCCAGCATATCGCCGGTCTGCCGGCGTCCGGTCCGTCCCTGCCGGAGCGCCTGCGGGCATGGCTGAGAGGCCGCGGCCCGCTGCTGCTCCTGTATTACGGGTTGGCCGCGATCTTCGGGCTCGGGCTGGTGACGGCGACCCCGGAGATGCCGGAGGGCGGATTGGCCGTCGCCGAGGCGACCTTCGCCCCGGTGGCCATGGATCTGGCCATGGAACGTCCGCCGCCCGAGACGATGCCGCCGGGGGCCGCCGCCGTCCCGCTGCCTTACCGCTGCAAGGCCGTTCCCGATCCGGTCGGCTGTTCCGGCCTGTTCCGCCTGACTTTCCATTATGATCCCGGCGACGATCCGGGCGACGTGGACCTCTGGTCGATCTACGTGCCGATCCTGTCCGGGCGCGCGACGCTGTGGCTGAACGGGGCGCTGCTGATCGACAGCATGACCATCCAGTCCGACGTGGTCGTCAACCAGTCGCTGCCGCTGATCCAGCCGATCCCCCGGCCGCTGTTGAAGGATGGCGACAATCGGATCGACATCCGCATCGTGGCCTGGAGCCAGTCCGGCGGCTTTCTCGACACGGTGGTGGTCGGTCCCGACCGCCTGCTTCGTCCCGCCTACAGCCAGCGCGAATGGATGATGGTCACGCTGCCGCGCCTGCTGGTTGCGTGGCAGGCGGCCCTGTGCCTGTCCCTGCTGATCGTGTGGGCCGGCCATCGCGACGAGCCGATCCATCTGGTGATGAGCCTGATCCTGGGGTTGGGCGTGCTGCAGGGCCTGCCGATGTTGGGCACCGAGCCGAACGGCCTGGAGCGGCTGTATCGCGTCCTCAATTTCGCCGGCCAGTGGCAGGGGGCGCTGCTGCCCTTCGTGATGTCCCGTCTGGTCGGGCGCGAACTGACGGTTCCGCTGCGCTGGCTGCTGGTGATTCCGGCGGTGGTCGCCGGCGCGTTCCTGCTCGCGGCATTCGATCCGCCGACGCTGCAGCCGTGGTTCGCGTGGCTGTGGCTCGTCCTCGTGATCCCCTGGGCGGTGGCGATGCTGGGCTGGTCGGGCTGGATCGTGCTGTCGGCGGCGATCCGGCGGAACCATGCCGCCGCCCAGCTCGTGCTTGGCGGCCTGATCGTCATCGCGCTGATGGCCGGCCATGACATCCTGTCGGTGACCGGCGTTCTGGACCTGCGCGTGCCGTCGATGACCCGCTACATGGCGCCGCTGCTGATGACGGTGATCAGCGCGACGCTGATGTGGCGGTTCGCCCAGGCGCTGGGCGAGGTCAGCCGCTTCAACGACATCCTGCGGCGCGAGGTGGCGACGGCGGAGACCGAGCTGCGGGCCAGTTTCGCCCGCGAACAGGCGCAGACCCGCGCCGTCGCGCTGGAAAGCGAACGGCTGCGCCTGACCCGCGATCTGCATGACGGGCTGGCCGGGCAATTGGTGTCGATCGTCGCCCAATGCGAGCTGCCGCAGCATGATTACCGCCGCATCGGCGCCGCAGCCCGGCAGGCGCTGGACGATCTGCGGCTGGTCGTGGCGTCGCTGGACGATGTCGGCAACGACCTGGGCATGATGCTGGCGCAGTTCCACGAGCGCATCGGTCCCCAGCTCCAGGCGCAGGGGATGGAACTCGACTGGCAGATGGCGCCGTTGCCCGACATCGAGGGGCTCAGGTCGGAACATGCCCTGACCCTGTTCCGCATCCTGCAGGAGGCCGTGACCAACGCGGTGCGCCATTCCGGCTGCCGCCGGGTCGGCATCGCCATGGCGCCGGCTCCGGACGGCAACGGACGCTTCGCGGTCCGCATCGTCGTCAAAGACGAAGGGCGCGGCATTCCGGACGGAATCGCCGCAGGGCCCGGCAAGGGCCTGAACAACATGCGCCAGCGCGCGGCGTCGCTGGGTGCCGACCTGACCCTGGCCACCGGTCCTGATGGAACCCGGGTCGTCATCGATTTGCCATTCCGCCTGCCGGACTTTTAAAGCATCCGATAGAGCAGGCATCGATTCGGCGCCACCAGAACTTGCAAAAATCCCGGTTTCTCCAGATCTCCCATAAACATGGGATTACCTCGAACGGTTGGCACCCATACAAAGGATTTGGCGCAAACTTTGCGCGGATCCCGGCGGTGGCCAATGCTGGGGCGAATCACTTCCGATCATCCAATAACCAGGGATTGCAGGCATGAGCAAGACGCAGGCGGCGATGGTCGAAATTTCCGATGACGAGCTTCTGGTGGTGGTGGGCGGAACCGGATCGACCAACGCCCAATCCGGTCATGCGCAGGAGGATGAGAACGGGGTCAGCGTCAGCGTCGGGGTCGAGGTCGCCAGCGCGTCGGGCAGCGTCGGCGTTTCCACCTCCTCCAGCCACGACATCGGCGGCGCCACCGTAACCACCGAGGTCGGGGCCGGCGCCAGCGGGTCGGCCGGCGTCACCGTCGGGTCGGGCGGCGTCACCGCGACGGCGGACGGCTTTGCCGGCAGCCACGGCAGCGTGACGGTGACCAACGGGCCGGTCACCCAGACCATCAGCTATGAGGCCGGCGTCAGCGGCAGCGCCAGCGTCTCGGTGTCCTACACCGGCGTGGAAGGCTCGGCATCCGGCTCGGTCGGCGTTTCGGTGACCACCGAAACCACGGTCGGCGGCAATGTCGGCCACGGCGTCACGGTGGAGGGCACGGTCACCCAGACCATTGCGGTCGGCGCCGGCGCCGAGGTCAGCGGCTCCATCGGGGCGAGCGGCGTCCATGGCGACGTCAGCACCTATGCCGGCAATTACGTGGAGGTGACGGCATCGGTCACCGCCGGCAACAACGACGTCAGCAGCACCACCACGGTCGGCGTCATCGATTCCGGATCGGTCGGTGCCGGCACCGAGGTCACGGCGGGCTATGCCGACGGCCACGTCACCCTTGGGCTCGGCGCCACCGCGGCGATCGGCATCGGCGGCGTCACGGTGGGCCAGGAGGTCACCGTCAACACCGCCCCGCTCGAACATGCCGGCGCCCAGGCGGTGACCGCGGCCACGCCGGCCGTCACCGACGCCGCCCACACGGTCGCCAACACCGCGCAGTCGGTCGCGACCACCGCGGCCCCGGCGGTGACCGACGCGGCGCACACGGTGTCCAACACGGCGCAGAACACCGCCAGCACGGTCAGCAACACCGCGCAGACGGCCGTTCACGACGTGTCCAGCACGGCGCAGAGCACCGTCAACAGCGTGTCGAACACGGCGAAGAGCGTCACCAACTCCATCAAGAAGAAGATGAAGAAGTGGTGATGCCGGGCGGATCGGCGGTGGTCATGGCGGCGGACGGCATCGCGGCATGAGCGACAGCGCGACGGCGGAACGGCAGGCGGAACGGCCGGCAGCGGCGACTTCGCCGGCCGGGGGCGGCGGTCCGGCCGCTTCCGGCGGCAATACCGGCAAGGATGGCGGCAAGGCGAGCTTCCGCGCCGAGGCCGCGGAGGCCGCCACCTCCGTGTCGCAGGTGGACGATGCGCTGGAGGTGGTGCGGCCGCCGGTGCTGGCCTTCTGCGTCACGCTGGCTCTGCTGGTGGTCGGCGTCGTGGTCTGGGCGTCCTTCACCGACGTGCCGATCAAGATCACCGGGCAGGGCATTCTGGTCAGTCCGGGCGGCGTCATCGACGTGGTGTCGGAATCCAGCGGCCGGATCAACGACATCCGCTTCAAGCCGGGCGACGTGATCCACCCCGGCGACGTCGTCGCGCTTGTCGACCAGAGCGAGCAGAAGCTGCGGCTGGCGGAGGCCGAGGGCGAATTGCAGGACGCAATCGCCGCCCGCGACGACATGCAACGCTTCCAGGAGCGCGACCTGCATGCCGACGAGGTCTGGCGGCAGGCGCGCGAGCAGGCGGTCAACGGCAACATCGCGTCGCTGCAGGAACGCCAGCGCATGATGAGCGAGCGCGAGGAGCTGGTCCGCCAGCTCGCCGAACGCGGACTGATCACCCGCGACCGCGCCATCTCCGCCAAGATCGAGCTGTTCACCATCCGCTCCGACCTGGAGGCCCAGCGCAACGAGCTGCAGACCATGACGCTCGACGCCGCCCGCCGCCAGACCCAGCGCGAGAAGGACATGCTGGCGGCCGAGCAGCGGGTGGCGACCGCCGCGCGCGCGGTGGAATCCGCCCGCGACCGGCTGAAGCGCTATGCCGCGGTGCTGTCGCCCTATGGCGGCCGCGTGGTGGAGGCGAAGGCGAACATCGGGCAGGTGGTGTCGAGCGGGGCGCCGATCGTCAGCATCGAGCGCGACGGCGCGCTGGCCGGCCAGGGGGGCAATCCGGGCGGCGATCTGGTGGCCCTGGTCTATGTCGGGGCGCAGGACGGCAAGAAGCTGCGCCATGGCATGGAGGCCGACGTATCGCCGGCATCCGTCCGCAAGGAGGAGCATGGGCACCTGATCGGACGGGTCGACCGCGTGGCCGACACCCCCGCCAGCAGCGTCGGCATGCTGCGCACCCTGCAGAACGACGCGCTGGTCGGTGAATTCCAGAAGACGCTGCGCACCCCCTTCGAGATCATGATCCGGCTGGAGCGCGACCCGGCCGGCGCGCTGCGCTGGTCCACCGGCAATCCTCCGAAATTCTCGATGGATGGCGGCACGCTGGTGTCGGTGGAGATCACCGTGCAGAAGGTCCGGCTGATCGCGCTGGCCCTGCCCATCCTGCAACAATGGCTTCGGCTGGATCTGACCGACGTGGCGACGGAGCCGGGTGCGGGCAAGGCTCCCAAGGCCGCGCCGGCGGCGTCCGGGGCCTGAGATGCGCACCCCGTCGATCCTGCAGATCGAGGCGGCGGAATGCGGCGCCGCGGCGCTCGGCATCGTCGCCGCCCATTACGGCCGCTGGCTGACGCTGGAGGATCTTCGCGAGCGCTGCGGCATCTCGCGCGACGGCAGCCGCGCCGCCAATCTGGTCCAGGCCGCGCGCGAACTGGGGCTGCAGGCCCGCGGCGTCCGCACCGAGCCGGAGGGGCTGGCCGGACAGGCCGGGCCGATGATCCTGCATTGGGGAATGGACCATTTCCTGGTGCTGGAGGGGCGGCGCGGGCGCTGGTGGTATCTGAACGACCCGGCGCGCGGCCGGCGCCGCGTCGACGATGCCGAATTCCGCCGCCAGTTCACCGGCATCGCCCTGCTGATGGCGCCGGGGCCGGAGTTCCGCAAGGGCGGTTCCGCCCCCAGCGCGCTGCGCGGGCTCGCCCGGCGGCTGCGCAAATCCTGGGGGGCGGTGTGGTTCGCCGCCGCGATCAGCCTCCTGCTGGCGATCCCCGGCATGCTGTTCCCCGCCTTCCGCCAGATCTTCATGGACAGCGTGCTGGTCGGCGGGCTGGCCGACTGGATGACCCCGCTGATCGGCGCGATGATGCTGGTCGGCGCGGTCACGCTGACCTTCACATGGCTGCAGAAGAGCGTGCTGCACCGGCTGGAGACCCGGCTGGCCCTGCTGGGCGGCATCGGTTTCATGGAGCGGGTGCTGCGGCTGCCGATGGGGTTCTTCGGCCAGCGCGGGCCGGCGGCGGTCGCCGACCGCATCATGCAGAGCGACCGGCTGGCCGAACTGCTGGCCGGCGAGATCGGCGGCTGCCTGTTCGCGATCCTGACCGCGCTGACCTATCTGGCGGCGATGGCCTTCTACCAGCCGGCGCTGGCGCTGGTCGCCGTGGCCGCCGCCGCCAGCCTCGCGCTGGCGCTGGCCCTGCTGTCGCGCCAGCTGGAGGAGGGGCAGCAGCGCCTGCTGAACGAATCGGCGCAGGAGGGCGCCGACGCCAAGCAGGGGCTGCGCATGATCGAGACCTATCGCGCGGCGGGGGCGGAGCGGCTGCTGTTCGAGCGGCTTGTCGCCCGCCATGCCCGCGTGCTGAACATCCGCCAGTCGCTGATGCTGCGCCGCGCCGTGCTGCGGCTGTTGCCGGCCTTCGTCGGCGGGGTGGCGTCGGCCGCCGTGGTCACCGTCGGCGGCGGCATCGTCGCGGAAGGCGGCATGACCATCGGCGCCATGATGGGATTCATGGTGCTGATGTCGGCCTTCCTGGCGCCGGTGTCGCGCCTCGTCCAGCTCGGCGCCCGCATCCAGGAGGCGCGCTCCTATCTGCGCCTGCTCGACGACACCATGCAGCATCCCATCGCCGAGGAATTCCGGCAGCCGCAGCCGCAGCAGGCCCCCGCCGTACTGCGCCGGCTGACCGGGCGGATCGAGCTGCGCGACGTGACCTTCGGCCATTCCCGCCGGGCGCCGCCGCTGATCCGCGGCCTGTCGCTGACCATCGAGCCGGGCGAGCGGGTCGGGGTGGTCGGCGGCTCCGGCTCCGGCAAATCGACGCTGGCTCTGCTGACCGCCGGGCTTTACGAACCCTGGTCGGGCGAGGTGCTGCTCGACGGCAAGCCGCTGCGCGAGATCCCGCGCCGGGTGCTGCGCCAGAGCGTGCAGGTCGTCGACCAGAACGTGACGCTGTTCGAAGGCAGCGTGCGCGACAACATCGCCCTTTGGGACCCGACGGTGTCGGACGAGCGGCTGTTCGCCGCCGCCCGCGACGCGGTGATCCACGACATCATCATCGACCGCCGCGACGGCTATGCCTCCCCGGTCAGCGAAGGCGGGGCCAACCTGTCGGGCGGCCAGCGCGCCCGCATCGAGATGGCGCGCGCCCTGGTGCAGAACCCGCGCATCCTGGTGATGGACGAGGCGACCGCCGCGCTGGACGACCACACCCAGGCACAGCTGCTGTCCAACCTGCGCCGCCGGGGATCCACCATGCTGGTGATCGCCCACCGGCTGACGGCGATCCGCGACTGCGACCGGGTGCTGGTGATGCAGAGCGGCGAGATCGTCGAGTCCGGCCCGCCGGCCGAGCTGGCGCGCCGCGCGGGTGCCTTTTCCTCGCTGATGCTAAGCATGGCCTGACCGGATGAGCCGCAGATGACGACAGCAGCCGAAGCCGCCCTGCCGGAACCCGACATCCAGGAGATGTCCGGCGCTCCCGTCATCGCCTTCCAGCAGCCGGCGGTGGCGCTGGAGCCGGCAGGATCGGTCTGGTTTCTGGAGGAGGGCGAGGCCGACATCTTCGCCGTCGCCGCCATGGGCGCCAACGCCGGCTCCCGCCTGTTCCTCGGCCGCCTTCCGGCGGGCAGCCTGCTGGTCGGCATCGACGCCTTCATGCAGGAACTGATCGCCGTCCCGGCGGCCGGGTCGCGGCTGGAGGCCGTCGCCGAGCCGCTGGAGGAGATCGAGCCGGATGCTCTGCTGGCGGGGATGGAGGCGTGGTCGTCCACCCTGATCTCCGGCATCGCCGCCATCCTCTGGCATCCCGAGCGCATCGACCGGCAGGCCCGCAGCGGCATGGCGGTGGAGCTGGCGGACGGGCAGCTGGCGATGGTGCAGGAGGCCGGATTGTGGTGCGCGGTGCCCGCCCCCGGCGCAATGCTGCTGGAGCAGGAGATCATCCAGGGCATCATGCCGCTGCCGCCGCGCGCGTGGCTGAAGGCGGCGGGGCCGATGCGCATCGTCTTCGGCCGCCGCCCGCTGCCGCGCGACCTGCCCGCCGCGCTGGCCGGCATCCATGCGCTGACCGCGGCCTGCGGCGAAATGCTGATGGGCGCCCGCGGTCTGGCCGAAGCCGACGAGGCCGGGCGGCTGTCGCTGCGCGGCGCGCGCGAGGCGGAGGAGGGCGAGCGTTTCATCCATCTGGCCGGGCGGCTGCTCGACCATGCCCGAAAAGCGCCGGCGCCGGCGGACGGCGGCCACCACGATCCGCTGTTCGCGGCGATGAGCGCGGTCGCCGCCCGCACCAACCCCCGTTTGCGGCTGCGCCGGCCGACTCTGCTGCGCGAGCGCGACCTCGACGTGCAGCCGACGATGGAGGAGATCGCCCGCGCCTCCGGCCAGCACATGCGGCCGGTGACGCTGACGGAGGGCTGGTGGCGCCGGCCGCTCGGCCCGCTGGTCGGCGCGACGCTGGACGGCCGGCCGGTGGCGCTGCTGCCGAAGGGGCGCGGCTATGAACTGCTGGCCGGCGAGGGCGCCAGGCCGGTCCGCATCACCGCGCCGGTCGCCGCCGGACTGTCGCCGTCGGCCTGGACCATGGTGGAGCCGCTGCCGGACCGGCCGCAGACCGTCGGGTCGCTGATGCGGTTCGTCCGCACCCCGCCGGCCTTCTGGCTGCTGACGCTTGCGGTGGCGGCGCTGGGCGCGCTGCTCGGCCTCGCCAGTCCGTTCGGGATGAAGTTCGCCTTCTCGTCGCTGGTGCCGGCGCGCGACCATGGCGGCCTGCTGGAGCTTGGCATCCTGCTGGGCTGCGTCGCCGCCGTCACGCTGGTGATCCAGCTCGTCGGCGAGGTGACGCGGCAAAGCATGCAGACGATGCGCGAGGCCGGGCTGCATGCCGGCCTGTGGGACCGGGTGCTGCGGCTGCCGATGCCGGTGCTGCGCCAGCATTCGGCCGGCGACATGGCGGCGCGGGTGGGGATGGCGATGGCCCTGCCGCTGGCCGCCCAGGGCTTCACGGTCGCCGGCATCGGCACCGGCGCGGTGCTGGTGGCCAGCATCTTCGCGATGGCGTCCTTCCATGGCGCCGGCGCGGTGGTGGCGGTGCTGGCGCTGGCGGTGCAGCTGGGGCTGGCGGTTCTATCGGCGGTGCTGCGGGCGCGGGTCTACAAGGTGGGCGAGGCGCTGAGCGGGCAGGCCGATTCCCTGGCGATGCAGTTCCTGACCGGCATCGCCAAGCTGCGTCTGGCCGCCGCCGAGCATTGGGCGCTGACCCATTGGTCGGAGCGCTTCATCGGCATGCGCGAGAAGCGCATGGAGGTGCAGGAGATCGAGGGCCGGATGGCGGCGGTCAACTCAGCCCTGCCGGTGCTGGCGATGGCGGCGCTGTTCCTGGTCTTCCATTCCGCCGGGACCGACAGCGCCAGCATCGTCGCGATGATGACCGCCTATATGATCGCCAACGGCGCGGCGGCGGCGCTGGGCGACGGGTTCGGCGCCTTCTACCAGATCTACGCCGCCCGCGCCTTCGCCGATCCGGTTCTGCAATGCGCGCCGGAGCCGGCGCTGGGACGGATCGACCCCGGCCGGCTGTCCGGCCAGATCGCGGTCAGCGGCCTGTACTTCAATTACGCCCAGGCGGAAACTCCGGTGTTCGCCAACCTCAACCTGTCCATCGCCGCCGGCGAGTATGTGGCGATCCTCGGCCGCTCGGGCTGCGGCAAGTCCACGCTCGTCCGGATTCTGCTGGGGCTGGAGCGGCCACGGGTGGGCAGCGTCACCTATGACGGCAACGATCTGTCCTCGCTCGATCTTGGACTGTTGCGGCGGCGGGTCGGCACCGTGCTGCAGGGGGCGCAGCTGCCGCCCGGCGCGCTGATCGACGTGGTGCGCGGCCTGAGCGACGCGACCGAGGCGGAAATCTGGGACGCGCTGGCGGCGTCGGCCATCGCCGACGAAATCCGGGCGATGCCGCTGGGCGTGCGCACGCCCATCGCCGATGCGTCGCGCACGCTGTCGGGCGGGCAGGTGCAGCGGCTGCTGCTGGCCCGCGCGCTGGTGACCAAGCCCGACGTGCTGATCCTGGACGAGGCGACCAGCGCGCTGGACAACGCCACCCAGGCGGCGACCATCCGCACCCTGTCGTCGCTCGACTGCACGCGGATCGTCATCGCCCACCGGCTGGAGACCATCCGCGGCGCCGACCGCATCCTGATTCTGGACGGCGGCCGCGTCGCCCATGCCGGCCGTTTCGCCGACCTGCAGGCCCGCGGACTGCTGGGCGCGTAGCGCGTTCGGGCCGCCGGCACTCCAATCTTCCTCGACGCCGACTCTTCTCCATCGGCGGCTGCCGGGCGCAGCCGCCGATGCCGTGCGCGTGGCCGATGACAAATCCGTTTGTTTAGGAACGGATCTTTCGCTATCATAATGCGCGTAAAGCAATCGTATATCAATTAAAAATTTCGGGAATGGCTGCCCGCCGACTGGCTCGGGCGGAACGCTCCCGCTCGGCCCACCCGAGTCCTTCGGCCCACCCGAGTCTTTTGGAAAGAGACATCCCATGGCCCTGCACCGCTGGTTTTCCGACCGGAAACTGGTTCATAAGCTGCTGATTCCGGCGGTCCTGCTGCTTGCCGTCATGGGCAGCGTGGTCTGGACCGCAAGGTCGGCGCTGGTCGACCTGACCGCCTCCACCAGCCGGGTGACCGAGGTGGTGGCCGGCCGGCTGTCGGCGGCGCTGGCCATCCAGTCGGCCATGGGCGACGCGATGGATGCGGAATCCAACGCGCTGGTCGGCGGCACGCGCGAGCGGATCGACGCCGCCTTCGCGACCTACAAATCCAACATCGGCACGGCGCTGACCGCCATCGACCGGCTGGCCGCCGCCTATGACGCCCCGGCCGACCGCGAGGCGATTGCCGGCATCAAGTCCATCGTCGGCGAGTATGAGCGGGTGTCCGAGAAGGCGGTCGAGCTGGCGCGCGCCTATGACACCGACAGCGCCATCCGCGTGTCGATCGACGTCGGCCGTCCGGTCCGCCAGAAGCTGACCGCGGCGCTGACGGAGCGGGTGGAGCACAGCCTGGAGGAGACCGGGCGCGCCCAGGAGCGGGCCCAGGCCCTGTCCTCCGGCGTCATGGCCCGTTTGTACGGAGTCGCGGGCGTCGGCTTGCTGGTCGCTTTCGGGCTGTTCGGCGCCATCATCGTGGCCTTCGTCGTCCAGCCGCTGCACCGGCTGGTCGCCGACATGACCGCCATCGCCGACGGCAATCTCGCGGTCGAGATCCAGGGCGCCGGGCGCGGCGACGAGGTCGGGCTGCTCGCCCGCGCGCTGCAGGTGTTCAAGAGCAACGGCCTTGCCATGCATGCGCTGCAGGAGGAGCGGGACGCGCAGAAGCTGCAGGCCGAGCGCGACCGGCAGGCCGGCATGCGGGCGCTGGCCGACCGCTTCGACGCGGACGTGCAGGACGTGGTGCAGGCGGTGGCGTCGGCCGCGCGCCATCTGCGCGGCAATGCCGAGACCATGACCGCCATCGCCTCGCGCACGACGGAGCAGGCATCGTCCGTCGCCGCCACCACGGCGCAATCCTCCGCCAACGTCGCCACGGTCGCCGCGGCGTCGGAGCAGCTCGGCAGCTCCATCGGCGAGATCGGCCGGCAGGTCAACGCCGCCGCCGCCATCGCCCGCAACGCGGTGGAGGAGGGCGAACGGACCAATGCGCTGGTCACCCGGCTGGTACAGGCGGCCCAGCGGATCGGCGACGTCGTCAGCCTGATCCAGAACATCGCCAGCCAGACCAATCTTCTGGCGCTGAACGCCACCATCGAGGCGGCGCGGGCGGGGGAGGCCGGCAAGGGCTTCGCCGTCGTGGCGCAGGAGGTGAAGGCGCTGGCCACCCAGACTGCGCAGGCGACCGAGGAGATCGGCAGCCAGATCGCCGAGATCCAGACGGTGACGGACGGAACGGTGACCGCGATCCAGACCATCGGCCGCACCATCAACGACGTCGACGCCATCGCCGGGGCCATCGCCGCGGCGGTGGAACAGCAGACCGCGGCCACCCAGGAAATCGGCCGCAACATCCAGCAGGCGGCCCAGGGAACCCAGCTGGTGACCGGCAACATCGCCGAGGTCAGCAATTCCGCCGGTCAGGTCGGTCAGGCCGCCGGGGAAGTGCTGGGCGCCGCCGACAGCCTGTCCCGCGACTCCGACCGCCTGCGCGAGCGGATCCAGGCCTTCATCGGCGAGGTCCGCGCGGCCTGACGCATGGGGCCGGCGTCAGGCGCGCTTTCCGGCGCGGGACGCCGCGATCATGGCGAAGAACTGCGCCTCGTCGATGATGTCGGGCTTGCCGTATTTGGCGCGGCGGGCGGCGGCGGTGTCCAGCTTGGTGGCGCCGGGGGCGTGGCCGACGACGAGATAGTCGGTGTCCTTGCGGACGCTGTGATGCCAGCGTCCGCCCAGCGCCAGGATGCGGGCCATCACCGCCTCGCGCGACAGGCCGGTCAGTTCACCGGTCACGGCGAAGGCGTGACCGCCGATGCCGTGCGTGATGGGAACGGCCGGAGCCCGCACCACCGGCGGCGGATCGATCTGGTTGGTCGGCGCCAGATGGGGAACCGCCAGCATCTCGGCGCTGCCGAGGATCATCTTCTGGAACAGGCGGCTGGTGATCTCGGCATCGACGAAGGCGCCGTGGAAGCGCGCCCGGATGCCGACATCGATGCCGAACAGGGTCGCCACCGCGTCGAGCGACACGCGCCCGGCCACCTGCCCCCTGGCGTGGTGCATCGTGCAAACCGATTGGGGCGGTCCCCAGGGAAGGCCGCAGAGTTGGAACTCGTGCCGCAGAAAGTCGATGTCGAAGCCGACATTGTGGCCGACCAGCACCGCGCCGTCCAGGAAGCCGCGGATGTCCTGGGCGACGCTGTGAAAGGGATCCTGGTGGCGCAGCAGGTGATCCGGCAGCCCATGCACCCTCAGCGCATGCGGATTCGACTTGCGGCCCGGATTGAAGATGAGGCTGAGACAGCGGCCGGTCGGCGTCGCCTCCGCCAGTTCGATCGCGGCGAAGCTGACCATGCGGTCACCGCCGGCCGGCGACAGCCCGGTGGTCTCGCAGTCGATCACGACGAAACGGCGGGCGGATGATTGCGTTGGTGTGGGTTTCTCCGCCGCCGGACGGGCACGCACTGCATCGATCAAACGGCTCATGACCTCTCGCCCCGGGGGCAGGACGGCCCTGCCACGTCAAACACGCGCCGACTATAGGCGGGCCCGCCACCGCAGGTCGAGAGTCCGTGCCGTCGCAGGACAGGCATCCCGGATGGCTCGCCCGCATGGCGCCCAATTCGGCCGCACAGCCAAAAATTCGGTCTCTATGCAAAAAGTGGATTGTTGGCGTGCCAATCACAGAGTATCATATTTCAGTTGTTGTAATCGAATAGCGATTACTTAAACAGACACCATGCAGATCAAGGAGATCGCGTGTGGACGTGATCGCTGAGCTGTCGGGCCTGATCGGCGCCGACGCCGTTCTGACATCAAAATCCGATCTGGAGGGCGCGACGGAGGACTGGCGCGGGCGTTACCGCGGGCCGGCCCTCTGCCTCGTCCGGCCGTCGAACGCCGAGCAGGTGGCCGCGGTGGTGCGCTGCTGCGCCCGGCACGGGATTCCGCTGCTGCCGCAGGGCGGCAACACCAGCCTGTGCGGCGGCGCCACCCCGTCGGAGACGGGACCGGCTCCGGTCATCCTCAATCTGGCGCGCATGCGCGCGGTCCGCGGCATCGACTCGGTCAACAGCACGATGGAGGTCGAGGCCGGCTGCGTGCTCGCCACCGTGCAGGAAGCGGCGGCGGCGGTGGGACGGCTCTATCCGGTCAGCCTGGGCGCGGAGGGCTCCTGCCAGATCGGCGGGACCATCGCGACCAACGCCGGCGGCACCTCGGTCCTGCGCTACGGCAACACGCGCGACAATGTGCTGGGGCTGGAGGTGGTGCTGGCCGATGGCACGATCTGGTCCGGCCTGTACGGCCTGCGCAAGAACAACACCGGCTACGACCTGAAGCACCTGTTCATCGGGTCGGAAGGCACGCTCGGCATCATCACGGCGGCGACGCTGAAGCTGCACCCGCTGCCGACGCGCCATGCCGTCGCCTGGGTCGGGATCGCCGACCCGGCCGACGCGCTGACCCTGCTGACCCGCGTGCAGGAACGCTGCGGCGCCCGGCTGTCGGCCTTCGAGATGATCAACCGCCTCCAGCTCGATCTGGTGGTGGAGCAGGTGCCGGGCCGCCGCAGCCCGATCGAGACGCCGGCCGACTGGCATGTCCTGATCGAGCTGTCCGACAACAGCGGCGGCGACGCGCTCGACAGCGAACTTCAGGCGATCCTGGAGGATGCCTTCGCCGACGGGCTGCTGACCGACGCGGTGCTGGCCGCCAGCGACGCCCAGCGCCACGCCCTGTGGGAGGTGCGCCACAGCGTTTCGGAGGCGAACAAGAAGGCCGGCGTCGGCCTGACCACCGACTGCGCCGTGCCGCTGTCGGCGGTGCCCGCCTTCATCGACGCCGCGACCGCCGCGGTGCGGGCGCTGGTGCCCGACCTGCCGGTGATCGTCGTCGCCCATCTCGGCGACGGCAACGTCCACTTCATCCCCTTCTTCACCTTCGACGCCTGGAATGCGGTCGCAGAGCGCGAGGCGCTCGCCAGCGCCATCCGCCATGCGGTGAACGACGAGGCCGCCCGGCTGCACGGCACCTTCAGCGCCGAACATGGCGTCGGCCGCGTCCAGCTGGGCGAAATGGCGCGCTACAAGCCCGCCGCCGAACTGGCGCTGATGCGCGCGGTGAAGCAGGCGTTGGACCCGCAGAACCTCTTCAATCCCGGCCGCCTGCTGCCGCCGGGCTGAGCCCGCCTTCCGTCCATTCTTCCGCCGTTCCTTCGCCGTTCCGGCCCACCAAGAGGAGTTCCGACATGAGCATCCGCCAATCCGGTTGGTCCCGCCGCACCCTGCTGAAAGCCGGCGCCGTCGGCGCATCCGCCCTTGCCATGCCGGCGATCTGGAGTCCGGCGCGCGCGCAGAACAAGCGGATCGTCGTGCGCGACGACGGCGGCATCTACACCAAGGCCTATGGCGAGGTGTTCTACAAGCCCTTCACCGCGGCGACCGGCATCGAGGTGATCGGCGTCCAGGCGAATGCGGAGCCGACGGCGCAGATCCGCTCGATGGTGGAAGCGAAGTCCTACACCTGGGACATGGCGAAGATCAGCCAGCCGGCCATCCTGATGCTGACCGGCGGCGACAAGCCGCTGCTGGAGAAGCACGGGCTGGAGGCCGACCCGGCAGTCGCCTCCATCCCCAAGCAGTACATGTCGGAATACGGCGTCGGCACCAACGTCTACACCACGGTGCTGGCCTACCGCACCGACGCCTTCAAGGGCCGCAAGGCGCCGGCCTCGTGGAAGGACTTCTACGACGTCGCCAACTTCCCCGGCCGCCGCGCCCTGCGCAAGCACCCGTTCGACACCATCGAGCAGGCGCTGATGGCGGACGGCGTGCCGACCGGGCAGGTCTATCCCTGCGACCTCGACCGCGCCTTCAAGGCGCTGGACCGCATCAAGAAGGACATCGCGGTGTTCTGGACCAGCGGCGCGCAGGTCGAGCAAATGCTGCTGTCGGGCGAAGTGGACATGGTCCCGACCTGGGTATCGCGTCCGCAGGCCGCCATCGCCGCCGGCGCGCCGGTCGGCATCGTCTGGGACCAGAACATCTGGGGCCTGGACAGCTGGGCGATCCTGGCCGGCACGCCGAATGCCGACGCCTGCCGCCAGTTCATCAAGTTCTCTTCCGATCCCAAGCGGCAGGCCGAGCTGGTGAAGTTCTTCCCGGCCGGCGTGACCCAGCCGGACGCCTTCAAGCACATCGACGCCAAGATCGCCGCCGACTGCCCGACCTTCCCGGCCAACATCGAGCGCGGCGTGCAGATCAACGCCGACTATTGGCTGAAGAACCAGCAGAAGGGTCTGGAGCGCTACAACGCCTGGCTGCTGAGCTGAGGCTTGGCAACGCTTTTGCCCCCTCCCTAGCCCTCCCCCGCTTACGCGGGAGAGGGAACTCCGCCGCTCTGCGACTAACTCCCTCTCCCACCAAAGGTGGGGGAGGGTTGGGGAGGGGGCAACAGGATCTATCCCCGCCCCATTCCCCTTCGGCCCCACCCCCTTCGCGAGGAGGCGCGCATGTCTTCTTCCAGCCTTTCCGTCCAGGGCCTTGCCAAGCGCTACGGCGACTTCGTGGCGCTCGCCCCGACGGATCTCGTCGTCGCCGACGGCGAATTCCTGACGCTGCTCGGCCCGTCGGGCTCCGGCAAGACGACGCTGCTCAGCCTGCTGGCCGGGCTGGTGCCGCCCGACGAGGGAAGCGTGCGCATCGGGTCGCAGGACGTCACCTACGCCCCGCCCTACGAGCGGGACATCGGCGTGGTGTTCCAGAACTACGCGCTGTTCCCGCACATGACCGTCGAGGAGAACATCGCCTTCCCGCTGAAGATGCGGAAGGTGGCGGCGGCCGAGGCCAAGCGGCGGGCGGTCGAGGCGCTGGAGATGGTGCACCTGCCGCACATCGCCGGCCGCTACCCGCGCGAGCTGTCGGGCGGCCAGCAGCAGCGCGTCGCGCTCGCCCGCTGCATGGTCTACAAGCCGTCGATCATCCTGATGGACGAGCCGCTGGGCGCGCTCGACAAGAAGCTGCGCGAGCATATGCAGCTGGAGATCAAGCGCCTGCACCGCGAGCTGGGAACGACGGTCGTCTACGTCACCCACGACCAGGAAGAGGCGATGACGATGTCCGACCGCATCTGCCTGATGAATGCCGGGCGGATCGAACAGCTGGGCACGCCGGCCGACCTGTATTTCCGTCCGCGCTCGCTGTTCGTCGCCGATTTCCTGGGCGAATCCAACATCCTGCCCGCCGCCCTGCGTGGCCGCAGCGGCGACGAGGTGGAGATCGGGCTGGGCACGCTGGGCATCCCCGGCCGGGCGCTCGCCAACGGCAACGACCTGCCGCCGGGCAGCGAGGTGCGGGTGATGGTGCGTCCGCAGAACCTGACCGTCGCCCGCAGGGGTGGAAGCGCCGCCGAAGGGCTGCAGGGCCGGGTGTCGGAGGTGATGGTCACCGGCAGCCTGACCAAGGTCTACATGCAGCCGCTCGACGGCAAGCTGCCGCCGCTGGTCGCCGCCTTCCCCACCCGCAACGAGGCCGACGCGGTGCGCATCGACGACGTGCTGACGCTGTCCTGGAGCGGGCGCGACGCCGTGGTGATCGCCGATGCGGCGCGCGCTGCGGGGACGGCGTGAGATGAGCGGACAATCCCTGGCCATGACCCACGCCCCCGGCGCCAAACGCCATTCGCCCCCGCCCGCCTGGCGCAAGCCGGTGCTGATGGGCGCCCCGCTCGTCCTGCTGCTCGTCGCCTTCCTGGTCTTCCCGGTCGGGCAGCTGCTGGCGCTCAGCGTCCACAACGGGCAGGGCTTCACGCTGGCGCCCTATGCGCAGCTGTTCGCCTCCAGCCTCTACGTCACCGTGTTGTGGATCACGCTGAAGATCTCGCTGGCGACGACGCTGGTCGCGGTGGTCGCGGCCTATCCGGTCGCCTACCTGATCTCCATCGCCAAGGGACCGGCGAAGAGCCGGCTGATCTTCTGGGTGCTGCTGTCCTTCTGGACCAGCTTCCTGGTGCGCGCCTTCGCCTGGGTCGTCATCCTCGGCCGCAACGGCGTGATCAACAGCACGCTGATGTCGCTGGGCATCATCGACAGCCCGGCCGACCTGCTCTACGGCTTCGGCGCCGTGCTGGTCGGCATGGTGCATGCGATGCTGCCGCTGGCGGTGATGACCATGCTGGCGGTGATGGAGAACATCGACCGCACCCTGCCGCGCGCCGCCGGCACGCTGGGAGCAAAGCCCGGCACCGCCTTCTGGACCGTCTATTTCCCGCTGTCGCTGCCGGGCGTCGCCGCGTCGGCGATCATGGTCTTCGTGTCGGCCATCGGCTTCTTCATCGTGCCCGCCCTGCTGGGCGGCCGGAAGGAGACGATGATCACCCAGCTGATCATCGATCAGGTTCAGCAGACGCTGAATTGGGGGCTGGCCGGCGCCATCTCGGTCCTGCTGCTGACCGTCGTGCTGGTGGTGTTCGTGCTGTACGACCGCGTCTTCGGCTTCGCCTCGCTGACCGGGGAGAGCGCGGTGGTGCGCAACCGGGACACCGCCATGCGGCGGCTGGGCGGGCGCGTGCTGGCGGCGCTGGGATCGGCCAGCGACGCGGCTATCGGCCTGCTGCCGCGCCGCCATCCCATCCGCGGCCGGTCCGAGCGTCCGGTGGCACTGACCGTCTTCGTCTGGCTGCTGCTGGTGCTGATCAGCCTGCCGGCCTTCCTGATGATCCCGCTGTCCTTCGGCAAGGGCGGGCTGGCATGGCCGCCGTCGGGCTTCACACTGCAATGGTATCAGCAGTTGCTGGACTCGCCGATCTGGATGCAGGCGCTGTGGCGCTCCATCGTCGTGGCCTTCGGCACCGGCCTGTTGTCGATGGCGATCGGCGTTCCCGCCGCCTTCCTGATGGTGCGCGGGCGGATGCGGGGCAAGGGCGCCATGCTGGCCTTCATCCTGTCGCCCATCGTCGTGCCGCGCATGATCATCGCCGTCGGCATGTTCTATGTCTTCGCCCAGATGGGGCTGGTCGGCACGATCCTGGGGCTGGTCATCGGCCACACGGTGGTCGCCGTGCCCTATGTGGTGATGACGATGATGGCGGTGCTGCGCAACTACGACACCCGGCTCGACCTTGCGGCGCAGAGCCTGGGCGCCCGGCCGCTGGCGGCGCTGCGGCACGTCACCTTCCCGATCCTGGGGGCGGGCATGCTGTCCTCCTTCCTGTTCGCCTTCGCCACCTCCTTCGACGAACTGACCATCTCGCTGTTCTCCTCGGGCGGGCTGAGCGCCACGCTGCCCAAGCAGTTCTGGGACGAGGTGACGCTGCAGGTCTCCCCCGTCATCGCCGCGGTGTCGACCGGGCTGCTGCTGTTCGTCGCCACCCTGATCTTCGTCGCGGACCGGCTGCGCCGACGCAGCCTCGCCGGCTGAGACCGGCTCCCCAACCGCTTATCGCCACTCGCTTCTTCCAAGGACAAGACATGCTTGACGCCACGAAGCTTCGCGGCATTCTGCCCGCCACCCCGACGCCGGTGACAGCCGACGGCACCATCGACGTGGCGGCCTCCAAGGCTCTGTTCTCCTGGCTGTTCCGCCAGGGCATCGACGGGCTGGTCCCGCTCGGCGGCACCGGCGAATACGGCGCGCTGGCGAAGGACCAGCGCATCCGCTTCGCCGAACTGTCGGTGGAGGCCATGGCCGAGGCGGGCGAAAAGCGCGGGCCGGTGATCGCCGGGGTGCTCGACACCGGCTATTACGACGCACTGGCCGCCGGCCGCGATTTCGCGGCGGCCGGGGTGGACGGGCTGCTGGTGCTGACCCCCTACTACACCAACCCGACGCAGGCCGGCATCCGCGACTATTTCCTGCGCTATGCCGACGAATCGCCGGTGCCGATCCTGATCTACGAGATCCCCTACCGCACCCGCATCGCCATCGATCCGGACATCCTGCACGAGCTGTCGCGGCACGAGCGGATCGTCGGCATGAAGGCCTGCAACACCGACATGTACCATTTCCTGCGCACGGTGGCGGGGGTGGACCCGTCCTTCGCGGTGCTGAGCGGCGAGGACACGCTGTTCCCGCTGCAGGTGGCGGCCGGGGCCAGGGGCGGCATCGTGGTGACGGCCAACCTGCTGCCGCGGGCATGGCGGCTGATCCACGACCTCGCCTCGACAGGCAAGCTGGACAAGGCGCTGGAGATCCACCGCTCGCTGATCCCGATGATGAACCTCGCCTTCGCCGAGACCAACCCCGGCCCGATGAAGTCGGTGATGGATCTGGTCGGCGTCAAGGCCCCGGCGATGCTGGCGCCGCTGCGCGAGCCGGCCGAGCCGCTGAAGCAGGCGCTGCGGCGCGAGCTGTCGCGCCTGCTGGTCACCTATGAGGGAATGCCGGCCGCCCAGCCGGCGTGACGGGTGGCAACCGCGCGGCGCGTGGCAATCGGTCCGCCGGATGCTATGCGTTAGCGCGGGAGGCGCCGGGCGATGGCGTGAAGGCGCCGGCCCGGTCGGATGAGGAAGTCTTGGGGGATTGCCGATGACGCGGACAGCAGGACGGATGCCGAAGGCGCAAGGGTCCGTGACGGAAACAGGCCCGGCCGCGGCGGCAGCGGAGCCGGACACGAAGAAGGCCGACCCGCGCGAGTCCTCGCTGTTCGTCGGCTCGACCGAGAAGACCTTCCAGATCCTCCACGCCTTCGACGGGCCGCACCGGCAGATGCCACTGTCGGAGATCGCCAAGGCCGCCAACCTGGACCGCAGCGCCGCCCAGCGGCTGGTCTACACGCTGGAGGTGCTGGGTTACCTGCGCCGCGTCCACGGCACGCGCAACTATGCGCTGACGCCCAAGCTGCTGCAGTTCTCCTACAACTACCTGCGCGCCAACGAGCTGATCGAGAAGGCGTTTCCCTACCTTCTGGACATCAGCCGCAGCGTCGGTGAGACCACCAACCTGCAGGAGCTGGACGGCGCCGAGATCGTCTTCGTCGCCCGCTTCCCCGGCAAGCATCTGGTCAACATCGAGTTCATGGTCGGCAGCCGCCTGCCCGCCTATTACACGGCGTCCGGCACCGCCATCCTGTCGCGTCTGTCGGAGGAGGAGCGGGAGGACATCCTGGCCCGCACCGACCTGCGCCCGCTGACCCCCTTCACCGTCTGCGACCCCGACCGTCTGCGCGCCCGCGTGCGCGAGGCGGGCGAGAAGGGCTATGCCCTGCTGATCAACGAGACGGTGATGGGCGACATCTCCGTCGGCGCCGCCATCACCGACGAGCATGGCCGCGCGGTGGCCGGCCTCAGCATCTCCGTCCCGGCCACGCGCTGGACGCCGGAGCAGGTCGAGCGGGAACTCGCCCGCCATGTGCAGGTGGCCGCGGCCTCCATTTCCGTCCACAAGTTCGGCAGCTATTCCCGATAACGCGTCCTTTCCCGCGGGAGGCGGTGATCCGATGGCGGCCCATCAGGCATGCCTGAACATCGACGAGCTGCGGCATCAGGCCCGCCGCTTCCTGCCGCGCGGCCTGTTCGAGTATATCGACCGCGGCACCGAGGACGAGACCGCCCTGCGCCGGCTGCGCGACGGCTTCGATCATGCCGAACTGACGCCGCGGGTGCTGGTCGACTGCGCCGACCGCCACACCGGCGTGACGCTGTTCGGCCGCGAGCGTCCGCTGCCCTTCGTCATCGCGCCCACCGCCGCCGCCGGGCTGGTCCGCTACGACGGGGAGGTTCTGCTGGCGCGGGCCGCCCGCGCGGCCGGCATTCCCTTCTGCGTCTCGACCCAGTCGATCACCAGCATCGAGGCCATCGCCGAGGCCGGGGCCGAGCTGTGGTTCCAGCTTTATGTCTGGCGCGACCGCAGCCTGACCCATGCCCTGCTCGACCGCGTCGCCGCCTGCGGCGTCGATACGCTGATCCTGACGGTTGACACCGCCGTTTCGCCGAAACGCGAGTACAACCGGCATAACGGCTTCACCGTGCCGGTCACGCCGTCCCTGCGTGGCGCGCTGGACGTGGCGCGCCATCCGGCCTGGACGGCAGGGGTGCTGCTGCGCCTGCTGGCCGACGGCGGCTGGCCCGGATACGCCCATTATCCGAAGCAGTTCCGCACCCGCATCACCGACGCCGCCGCCCACGACCCGATCCGGCTGTGCGACCGGGTGAGTTGGGACGACGTGGCGGAGCTGCGCCGCCGCTGGCATGGCCGGATCATCCTCAAGGGCCTGCTGGCGCCGGCGGATGCGCTGCGCGCGGCGGAGTCGGGGGTCGAGGCCGTCGTGGTGTCCAACCATGGCGGGCGCAACCTGGACTGCGCGCCCTCGCCGCTTGGCGTTCTGCCGCGGATCATGGACGCGGTCGGCGACCGGATGACGGTGCTGGCCGACAGCGGCGTGCGGCGCGGCAGCGACGCCGCGAAGCTGCTGGCCGCCGGTGCGGCCGCGGTTCTGCTCGGCCGGGCGCCGCTGTTCGGACTGGCGGCCGGCGGACAGGCGGGGGCGGAACACGCGCTGGCGATCCTGCGGGACGAACTCGACCGGACCTTGGCGCTGCTCGGCTGCCGGACGGTCGCCGACCTGCGGCCGATCCGCTGAACCGGCTCAGTGATTGTCTCTAGCTGACCAGCCCGGCGGCCAGATTGACGCCCAGCGCCAGCACCGCGGTGTTGAACAGGAAGGACAGGGCGCCGTGCATCAGCACCAGGCGGCGCATGCCGGCGCCGCGGGTGGTCACGTCGGACACCTGCGCGGTCATCCCGACGGTGAAGCTGAAATAGAGGAACTCCAGGTAATCCGGCGCGTCGTTGCCGGGAAAATCCAGGCTGCGCTCCCGGTCCGCTTCGCCGTCCAGCCAGTATTCGTGGGCGTAATGCTGGGCGAAGAAGACGTGCAGGAAGCCCCAGGACAGCAGGACCGTCACCCCCGACAGGACCGCCGCCACGCCCTCGTGCGGGGAGCCCTTGGCCGACACCAGTTCCGCCACGATGGCGACCAGGGCGGCGAGCGAGGCCAGAACCGCCCCGGCCAGCACCCCCCATTTGCCGGGATCGAGCAGCCTCGCCCGCCGGCGCATGGAGGCCACAGTGGCCCGGTTCATCAGGATGCTGGCCAGCAGGATGTAGACGGCGACCCCGCAATCCCAGCCGATCAGCACTGCGGTGGTCGGCCGCAGCCAGACGGCGGCGGCGCACCCGGCCAACAGGGCGATCGCCAGCGCCCCGCTGAGCGACGGGCGGTTGCGCAGATGGGTCAGGCTGCCGCGCATCTCGACTCCGGCGATTGCCTGCAGCCGAGGCTGCAGCGCTTCAGTTGGAGGCGGGATAGAGCGGAAGCAAGGTCTGCTGGCGGCGCTGATAGCGGACCAGCTCCAGCGCGGTCAGCGGCCGGGCACCCTGGGCGCGGCAGGCGTCGGCGACCTCGAACATCAGTGCCTGCTGGTGGAACAGGGTGGCGTAGGCGTCGCCCAGCCTGAATTCCGGATCCCACATGTGGATGGCCTCCGCCCCGGCGCCGTTGACCTCGATGATGCGGAAATCCTCGCCCACCGCCAGCCGCTCCACCGAGGCGAAGCGGACGTCGAAGCGGCCGAAATGGAAGCCCGGCATCTGGTCGGCGATCTCGTCGAAGCGGGCGGTCAGCGTCGCCGTGACATGGCCGCAGGCATCCTTGTAGAGGCCGCCGACCCGGCTGCTGCCGACCAGCGACAGCCGAACCGTGCGGCCCGCCTCCGGCACCTCGTCCAGCCGGTCGGCCAGCGCCTCGTGGTGGAGGTCGGCCTTCCAGGATGCGCGCGGGTCGGCGGCGATCAGCTGGCGCAGGGTGGAGCGGCCGTCGCCGACCACATGCGGGTAATAGCGGAAGGTCATGGAGAAGATGCGCCCGTGCCGCTCCCCCGGCTTGCGGACGTAGAAGATGCCGGCTTCGCCGGCGTAAGGCACATGCTCCTGCAGGATCAGGCGGACGTCGGCCGGGAAGCCGTGGAGATAGGTGCGGAGATCGGCGGCATCGCGCACCAGCCGCACGCCGATGCCGCGCCAGCCGATGTCCGGCTTGGCGACCAGCGGGAAGGACAGCCCGGCGCCCGAGGCCAGCGACTCCAGCTGTGTCGGGGTCAGCGACGGGCGGTTGACCAGGGCGACGGATTTCGCCGCCCATTTGCGCGCCTCCGGCCCGATCAGGTCCATGCAGGCGATCTTCGACTCGCCCAGCAGGCCGCCGGCCTCGATCGACGGGTTGGCGGCGGTCGGCAGCGTCAGGCTGCGGTGGCGGATGCCGAGCGCGAACCACTGCGCCACCAGCGGAATGTAGAACAGCAGCGGCGGAATGCGCTCCGCCCAGCCGATGGTGGGGGCGCCGGCCGGCACCACCGGCAGGCCGGGCAGGGCGATGGCGCGCGGGGTCGGGCTGCCGTGCAGCGCATCGCGCAGGGCGTCGGGCAGCAGCGGCTCCAGCGCCGCCCGGATGCGGGCGAACAGCGCGCGGACGACGGTCTGCGCCCGCTTGGTCCGCAGGATCATCAGCAGCGCGGCACAGCCGATGCCGATGACCTGCACCTGGATCGCCGCCGCTTCGAGCGACGAGGTCATCAGCGTCAGCAGCAGCCCGACATGCACCCCGGCGGTCGCCAGCGTGATGGCGATGAAGCGCAGGAACGGCACCCGCATCACGCCGCAGGCGAAATAGGTCGGGAACAAGACGCCGGGCACCAGCCGGCAAGTCACCAATGTCGGCAGCAGGTTCCTCTGCAAGGCTCCGCGGCAGCGTTCAAGCATCGGCCCTTCGGTCCGCCGCCGGATCCATGACACCCGCAGCGACAATAGTCCGAGGACATAAATGAACAAATCGCCGATAACGATCCCACACAGCAGCGTGATGGCGGTCACGCCGATGCTGACCGTGCCGACGCTGACGAGGCTCGCTCCAACCGCAATTGCAACGTCTTCGTGCAGAAGCGTAAGCAAAGCAAGGCCCAGCAACAGGGGAAAACCGGCGAAAGCGGTTATTGGTTGCAATGCAGCAAACACGTGCGGGGTGTCCGTTGGGTAGGGGGCGGTTACGGTGCCATCGGCAAAATTGCATAGGAAATGGTAAGCTTCACGTTAAAACTTTTATGGAACCGTGCGACATAGCGACTGTTTCCTTTGGACCATATCAAAACGATATGGGGATGATAGAAAATATGTGTTTGCAGCTATGGCGCCGGCGCGGCACAGTGCGTCCCAATAAATGACCGGCCAAATGACCATCGACGGCCGAACCGCCACCCGACCAGGAGACGCACCGTGCAGAGCATCCAGTGGGACGACGCCTTCCTCCTTGAAGCCCAACTGACCGAGGATGAGAAGCTGGTGCGCGACAGCGCCCGCGCCTACTGCCAGGACCGGCTGCAGCCGCGTGTGATCTCCGCCTTCCGCGAGGAGCGGTTCGACCGCGAGATCATGACCGAGATGGGCGAGCTGGGCCTGCTCGGCCCGACCATCCCGGAGGAATATGGCGGGCCGGGCGTCAGCCATGTCGCCTACGGTCTGGTCGCCCGCGAGGTGGAGCGGGTGGACAGCGGCTATCGTTCGGCGATGTCGGTGCAGTCGTCGCTGGTCATGCATCCGATCTACGCCTATGGCAGCGAGGAGCAGAAGAAGAAGTGGCTGCCGCGGCTGGCCACCGGCGAGCTGATCGGCTGCTTCGGCCTGACCGAGCCGGACCACGGCTCCGATCCCGGCGGCATGAAGACCCGCGCCACCAAGGTCGACGGCGGCTATCTGCTGTCGGGCTCCAAGATGTGGATCACCAACTCCCCCATCGCCGACCTCGCCGTCGTCTGGGCGAAGTCGGACGCCCATGACAACAAGATCAAGGGCTTCGTGGTGGAGCGCGGGACCAAGGGCTTCTCCACGCCCAAGATCGAGGGCAAGCTGTCGCTGCGCTCGTCCGTCACCGGCGAGATCGTGCTGGACGAGGCCTTCGTCCCCGACGAGAACCTGCTACCCAACGTGTCGGGCCTGGGCGGTCCGTTCGGCTGCCTGAACAAGGCGCGCTACGGCATCGCCTGGGGCGTGCTGGGCGCGGCGGAGTTCTGCTGGCACGCCGCCCGCCAGTACACGCTGGACCGCAAGCAGTTCGGCCGCCCGCTGGCCCAGACCCAGCTGGTCCAGAAGAAGCTGGCCGACATGATGACGGAGATCACGCTGGGCCTTCAGGCCTGCCTGCGGGTCGGCCGCATGATGGACGACGGCAGCTGGTCGCCGGAGGCGATCTCGCTGATCAAGCGCAACAACTGCGGCAAGGCGCTCGACATCGCCCGCGTCGCCCGCGACATGCACGGCGGCAACGGCATCTCCGAGGAGTTCCAGGTCATCCGCCACATGGTGAACCTGGAGACGGTGAACACCTACGAAGGCACCCACGACGTCCATGCCCTGATCCTGGGCCGGGCGCAGACGGGCCTGCAGGCGTTCTTCTAAGCGGGTAGTCCATCCCCTTTCCCGCCTCTCGTGCCAACGCATGCGTTGCCGGCGGTATCGGGCGGATCGCAGATCCGTCCGGTGCCGGGGAGAGGAGGGGAGCCTGCGTGATGCGGCGAATGCGCGGGGACCTTGCGGGAATCGGTGTGGTTGCGGATTCCCGGAGCAAGCTCCTCCTCTCGGCTGACACCGGCTTCCTTTGTCCCGAGGCGGGAATTTTTCTACTGAGTGCCGGGCGTTCCAGAAGAATCAGCCGGTTCGTCCCAAAAACTAATTCAGAATTGGGGTGATCGTCGGCGCGGTATATAGACAATCCACTCCCTTTTCTTCCGCTGTCGTCTGTCAAGGCTGAGGTATTCTTTCCAATTCGGCGCATGCCGATTTGGGAGGAATTTCCATGGCAACCTGGACTCCTGATCCCAGCTTCTACCCCTCGCCACGCATGGCGATGCAGGCTCCTTCGGAACGGCTGGCCTATGTGGCGATGCTGAATGTCGGAGGGGGGCCGGATGCGCTTGGGGTGGTCGATGTCGATCCATCCTCCGCCAGCTACGGCCGGCTCCTCCGGCGGGTCGACATGCCGAACGTCGGCGACGAGCTGCACCATTTCGGCTGGAACGCCTGCAGTTCCGCCCTGTGCCCCTACGCCCCGCATCCGCATGTGGAGCGGCGCTATCTGATCGTGCCCGGGCTGCGTTCGTCGCGCATCCACATCCTGGACACCAAGCCCGATCCGGCCAGCCCCAGGATCGTCAAGGTGATCGAGGCGGAGGAACTCGCGGCGCGCGCCAATTATTCCCGCCCGCACACGCTGCATTGCGGACCGGAAGGCATCTATGTCAGCGCGCTCGGCAACGGGAAAGGCGATGGCGGCGGGCCGGGCGGCGTCTTCCTGATGGACCACGAAACCTTCGAGGTGCTGGGCCAGTGGGAGATCGACCGCGGCCCGCAGTTCCTGGCCTATGATGTCTGGTGGCATCTCGGCCAGGACACGCTGATCACCAGCGAATGGGGCACGCCCGACATGATCGAGGACGGGCTGAACCCCGAACTGCTGCTCGGCGCGAAATACGGCCATCAGGTCCATTTCTGGGATCTGCGCAACCGCCGGCACCGGCAGACCATCGATCTGGGGCCGGAATACCAGCTGGCACTGGAACTGCGGCCGGCCCACGACCCGACCAAGGCCCATGGGTTCATGAATGCCGTGGTCAACCTGTCGGACCTGTCCTCGTCGATCTGGCTCTGGCATCGCGAGACCGGCGGGAACGGTGACGGCCGGTGGGCCATGAGGAAGGTGATCGACATCCCGGCCGAACCGGCGGACCCGGATCTGCTGCCGCCCATGCTCAAGGGCTTCAAGGCGGTGCCGCCGCTCGTCACCGACATCGACCTGTCGCTGGACGACCGCTGGCTCTACGTGTCCTGCTGGGGCACGGGGGAGATGCAGCGCTACGACGTGTCCGATCCGTTCCAGCCCAGGCTGACCGGCTCGGTGCGGTTGGGAGGGATCGTCGGGCGCAGCCGTCATCCCGGCGGCGATGCCGATGGCGGCGCCCTCAACGGCGGCCCGCAGATGGTCGAGGTCAGCCGCGACGGCAAGCGGGTCTACTTCACCAACTCGCTGTACCGGAGTTGGGACGACCAGTTCTATCCGGACGGCATCAGGAGCTGGATGGTCAAGCTCGATGCCGACTCCGATGGTGGCCTGACCATCGACGAGCGGTTCTTCCTGCGCTTCGACGACGAGTTCCGCGGTCATCAGATCCGGCTGGAAGGAGGCGACGCCTCTTCGGATTCCTACTGCTATCCGTGACCGCGACCGCACTCTGAGGAACGCCTCTCCATGGATGACCCTTGGCAATGGCTGGCGCTGGCCGGGCTCGGCGCCTTCCATGGAGTGAACCCGGCGATGGGATGGCTCTTTGCCGTGGCCCTCGGCCTTCAGGAGGGGCGGCGGGGTGCCGTCATCAGGGCTCTGCCCCCCATCGCGCTGGGCCATGCCCTGTCGGTGCTGGTGGTGGTGGCGGGCTTCGCCATCCTGCAGTTGGTCGTCACGACGGCCCCGCTGAGGCTGGTCACGCCTGCCCTCCTGATCGGTTTCGGCCTCTACCGGCTGGTGCGCGGATACCGCCACCGGCTGCGGGTCGGCATGCGCACCGGCTTTGCCGGGCTGACGCTCTGGTCCTTCCTGATGGCGTCGGCCCACGGGGCCGGGCTGATGATCCTGCCCCTGCTGCTGGGCATGCTGGCGCCGGCGCAGCTGATGGCGCTGTCCCTGTGCGGACCGGGGGCGGAGATGACCGGCCCGGTCGCCGCACTGGGATCGGCGGCGGCCGGGCTGGCGGTGGTTCTGGTGCATATGGCGGCGATGCTGGCGGTGATCGCCGTTATCGGGCTGGCGGTCTTCGAAACCGTCGGGCTCGGCATCCTGCGCCGCGGCTGGGTGAATTTCGATCTGCTGTGGGCGGGCGCCCTGATCGGCACCGGGGCGGGATTCCTGCTGCTGGCGTGAGGTCCGTCAGGGAACTCACGCCGCCCTCACATCCCCGGTCGCCTGCTGGCGGACCTCCGCCAGGAAGCGGTCGACCTCGGATGCCAGCGCGCGGGTCTGGCCGGACAGGCCGCGGGCGGCGTCCTGCACGCCCAGCGCCGTGCTGCCGGCGCTTTCCGCCGTGTGGGCCAGCGCGGCGATGGTCGCCGACACGTCCTGGGTGCCCAGCGCCGCCATCTCCACCGCCCGCGCGATCTCCTGGGTGGCGGAGTTCTGCTCCTGCACCGACTGGGTGATGGTGCCGGAAATGCCGTCGATCTCGGTGATGGTGCTGCCGATGGCGCCGATGGCCTCGGCGGCCTCGCGGGTCACCGACTGCATGGCGTTGACCTGGGCCGCGATCTCGTCGGTGGCCTTGGCGGTCTGGTCGGCCAGCCCCTTCACCTCGGTCGCCACCACGGCGAAGCCCTTGCCGGCCTCCCCGGCGCGGGCGGCCTCGATGGTGGCGTTCAGCGCCAACAGGTTGGTCTGCTTGGCGATGGCGTGGATCAGCCCGACCACCTGGCCGATGCGCTCGGCATTGGCGATCAACCCCTGGACGGTGGCGTTGGTGCGGTCGGCATGGGACACCGCCTCGCCGGCGATGCGGGCGGAATGGCCGACCTGCTCGGTGATACCGCCGATGGAGCTGGCGAGTTCGGTCGCCGCCGCCGCCGCGGAGCGGACGTTGGACTGGATGTCGTCGGATTCGCGGGCGACGTTGCGGGTCTGGCTGGACGCCTCGCCCACCACCACCGCCATGCGGTCGGCGCTGTCGGCCATGCCGGACGCCGACTCGGCGATGCCCTCGACCAGCCGCTTCACCGTGCCCTGGAAGCGGTCGGCGAGGTCGAGCAGGGCCGCGCGCTTGGCCGCCTCCGCCCTGGCGTCGGCTTCGGCCTGGGCGGCGTGCATGCGCTCGATGGCGCGGGCGTTGTCGCGGAAGACGGTGACCGAGCCGGCCATGGCGCCGATCTCGTCGGAGCGGCCGTTGCCGGGCACCTCGACGGCGGTGTCGCCGTCGGCCAGCTTCGCCATCGCCGCCGACATGGCGCGCAGCGGGCGGATGACGATGCGGCCGAGCAGGACGTTCAGCAGGGCGATCTGCACCACCAGCGCGATCAGGCAGATGGCGATCTGGTTGCGCATCTGGGTGGCGATGGCGTCGATCTGCTGGTCCAGGCTCCAGGCGATCTGCAGGGCGCCGACCAGCCGGTTGCTCTTGCCGGTCACCACCGGCACCGTCACGACGATGTGGCCCTTGGCCGAGCGGGTCTGCGCCCCCTTGCCGGCCAGCACCGCCTCGACCAGATCCTGGTCGGCCTTCAGGTCGTACTTGGCGAAGCGCGGGTTGGAGAAGTCGGCCAGCGTGTCGGAAGACGTCGCGGCGCGCAGCGAGGCGAGCTGCACCTCGTGACTGTCGGCCAGCGGCATGAACTCCGTCTCGATGGAGGCGCCGTCGCTGGCGATGAAGCTGGTCTTGGTGGCGTTCGCCAGCATGTCCGTCTTGACGCGGGCGTCGTGCGTGGCCAGCCGCACCGCGTCGTCGTACTGCATCTTGGCCTGCAGCCCCATGATGACGATGAAGCCGCCGACGATGGCCGCGACGAAGGCCGCCGTCACCTTGCGCCCGACGCTCCAGAACCGACGCGGCCGGGATGCGGCCGCCTTGTCCACTGCCATGCTCTTGCCCTTCCCATGCCGCCTTCGCGTCGCATCGACCGTCAAGGCATGACGGATCAGCCGCCGGAAAGACCGGCGTTTGCTGTCGAAGCGTCAACGAATTGCAAAATTTAAATGGTATTGTAACGGAGCGTCATGGTCTGCGCCATGATCTTCTTCTCTGACTTTCGGATGGTTGCCAGTTGTCATGGCAATCCCAAAGTCGTGGGCCGACGCGTCTAAAGTGAAGACGCCGCCGTTTCATTGACGGAACGGCGCCTTTCAATGCCGGATATATTGCTAATCCGGCTTCTGTTCTTTTGGTTGTGCGCTATCCTGGGGTATCCGGGCTCACCATGGGCACCGGGACACCCCAGGATCATAGCGTCTCAGCCGCGGGCCGGATTGCGCTCCCGCCAGCCGAAGGGGCCGGCGGTCTCATAGAGCCACGGATACTGGTTGACCATGCGCCTTGCGATGGCGATGCGATGCGCCGTCAGCGTGATGAGGCCGAGCACGACCGTATGGACGATGAAGCCCCACACGGACAGCAGCTGCTCGCCGAACAGGCCCCAGGCCAGGAAGCGGTCGCCCACCCCCAGCAGCAGCGAGTAGGCCAGGACGTTCGACACCGGCTTCCAGCCCTCCGCCAGCGTCTGCCCGGTCAGCACGCCGCAGCCGCCGAACACCAGAAGCGTCAGGAACACGAAGACCGGAACCGACGAACCCAGGATCGTCTCCATCTCAGTGCCCCCCTTCCAGATAGGCCGACCGCACCTCCGGGTCGGCCAGAAGCTGCGCCCCGGTTCCCGTCATCGTGATCTTCCCCGTCACCATCACATAGGCCCGGTGCGCCAGCTTCAGCGCGTGGAAGGCGTTCTGCTCGACCATGAACACCGTCATCTTCTGTTCCCGGTTGATCTCCTGGATCACCTGGAAGATCTGCTTCACGATCAGCGGCGCCAGACCAAGGCTCGGCTCGTCCAGCAGCAGCAGACGCGGCTGGCTCATCAGCGCACGGCCGATCGCCAGCATCTGCTGCTCGCCGCCCGACATCGTGCCGGCGCGCTGGTTGATGCGCTCCTTCAGGCGCGGGAACAGCGTCAGCACCCGCTCCAGCTCGCGCTCGAAGCTGCCGGGCTGGGCGACGATCGAGCCCATCTGCAGGTTCTCAAGCACCGTCATCCGCGGGAAGATGCGCCGGCCTTCCGGGCTTTGCGCGATGCCGCGCCGCACGATCTCGTGGGTGGGGAGGTCGGTGATGTCCTCGCCCTCGAAGAACACCCGGCCCTGGCGGGCGCGCGGGCTGCCGCAGATCGTCATCAGCAGCGTCGACTTGCCCGCCCCGTTCGCGCCGATCAGCGAGACGATCTCGCCGGCGCCGATCTCGATGTCGATGCCCTTCAGCGCCTCGATGGCGCCGTAAAACGTATGGACGCCCGATACCTTCAACATGGCTCAGGCCCCCTTCTGCGCGAGGTTCAGGTCGGCCGCGATCTCCGGCGGCAGCGCTTCGTCCTCGTCCTCGCCGAGATAGGCGCGGATCACCGCCGGGTCGTTCTTCACATGCTCCGGATCGCCGTCGGAAATCTTCCGGCCATAGTCCAGCACCACAACATGGTCGGAAATGCGCATCACCACGCTCATGTCATGCTCGATCAGCAACACGCCGGTCTGGTGCCCCTGCGGCGTCCGGACGTCACGGATGAAGGTCAGGATCTCGGCCAGCTCGCCCGACTCGCGCGGGTTCAGGCCGGCCGCCGGCTCGTCCAGGCACAGCAGCACCGGTTCGGTGCACATGGCACGGGCGATCTCCAGCCGGCGCTGGGCGCCATAGGGCAGGTTGCCGGCCTCCCAGTCGGCGAACTCGGTCAGGCGAACCCGGTCGAGCCAGTATTTCGCCAGCTCCACCGCCTCATGCTCGGCCTTGCGGAAGCCGGGCAGGCCGAGAAGCCCGCCGATGGCGAAGCCCGACGCCCGCATCAGCTTGTTGTGCTGGGCGACGATCAGGTTCTCCAGAACGCTCATGCCGCTGAACAGCCGGATGTTCTGGAAGGTGCGCGCCACCCCGGCCAGCTGGGCGATGCGGTAGCCCGGCATCCGCTCCAGCAGGAACTCCTTGCCCTGCGGGTGGCGCAGCGTCAGCCGGCCGACGGTGGGGGTGTAGAAGCCGGTGACGCAGTTGAACAGCGTCGTCTTGCCGGCGCCGTTCGGGCCGATCAGCGCGGTGATCTCGCCCGCCCGCGCCTCGAAGGACACGTCGTTGTTCGCCACCAGACCGCCGAAGCGCATGGTCAGGTGCTCGACGCTCAGCAAAGGCTTGTCGTTCATCGTGGTGTGGGGCATCACGGCGCTCATTTCGCGGCTCCCGTCGCGGCGGGGGTCTTGCCGCCATGCAGGAGGATGGTCGGGTCGCGGTG
>NZ_VTTK01000024.1:0-105810 GCF_008365135.1 Azospirillum sp. Sh1
CCCCGCTGGGGGGGGGGGGGGGGGGGCCGGGGGGGGGCGGGGGGGGGGGGGGGCGGGGGGGGGGGGGGGGGGGGGGGGGGGGGGGGGGGGGGGGGGGGGGGCTTAACCCCCCCCCCCCCCGGGGGGGGGGGGTGGGGGGGGGGGGGATGCGCGGCGGGACCTTTGGGGGAATCATGCGATGCGTCCCCCTCACCCCGACCCTCTCCCCGGGGGGGAGAGGGGGATACAGCCTTCCACCCCTCGACCAACCGCTTCCCCGCCTCCGTCTCCGGCGCATACAGCAGCGAACCCACCCCCTCCCGCGACAGGAATTCGCGCAGCACCGCCGGCCAATCGGCCTCGGTCGCGTCGAGGAACTCCGTATGCACGGCTTCCATCAGGCGGCGGATGCGGGGTAGGCGCTCCTCGGGCGGCCAGTGCTTCGCCTCGATCGGCGCGAAATCCGACGCGGGCGGGGTCAGCGGGTGGGCGTCGCGGGTGGCGCGCAGCTTCGTCAGGATCGAGTTGCGGGCGTCAGACATCGGGAATCCCCTTGGCGCGGGCCAGGTCGTGCAGGGTGCGGCCGGCGAAGCGCGGCTTGGTGCGGACGTTCGTCCACTCCTTCAGCATGGGCAGCGACGAGGGCGCCGCGTTGCCGAGCCTGCTCATCGCCGCGGTCGCGATGCGGTAGGCGGTGGGGGAGGCGTTCATCGCCGCCCAGCCGCTCCACACCATCGATTCCGTCCGGCTGGCCTTGGCGCCGCCGTCCTTCACCGCACCGCCGGGCTTCACCGCCTCGACCCGAAGACGCCCCATAATCTCGACGATGGGGATCTTCACCGGGCAGATCTCGACGCAGGCGTTGCACATGGTGCAGGCGTGGGGCATGGCGCCGCGCTTGGCCAACCCCTCGATCTGCGGCACCAGGATCTTGCCGATCGGGCCGGGATAGGGCGCCTCGTAGGCATGGCCGCCGACCTTGGTGTAGACCGGGCAATGGTTCATGCAGGCGCCGCAGCGGATGCAGCGCAGCGTGTCGCGCAGTTCCGGGTCGGCGTAGATGCCGGAGCGGCCATTGTCGAGGATGACCAGATGCACCTCGCGCGGGCCGTCCTTCTCGCCGTCCTTGCGCGGACCGGAGATCATGTTGACGTAGGTGGTGATCGGCTGGCCGGTGGCGGAGCGCGGCAGCAGGCTGATGACCGGCGGCACGTCCTCCAGCTTCTCCACCACCTTCTCAAGACCCATGAAGGCGATGTGGACCGGCGGCACCGTGGTGCACATGCGGCCGTTGCCCTCATTCTCGATCAGGCAGAGCGTGCCGGTCTCCGCCACCGCGGCGTTGACGCCGGACATGCCGACGTCGGCGGCCTGGAACTTGGCGCGCAGCACCCGGCGGGCGAGGTCGGTCAGATAGGCCGCATCCTCCCGGCTTTCGGCATCCTTGATCTTGCGCTTGAACAGATGGGCGATCTGTTTGGTGTTCAGGTGGATCGCCGGCATGATGATGTGCGACGGCATGGTGCCGTCCAGCTGCACGATGTATTCGCCGAGGTCGCTTTCCAGCACCTCGATACCGTCCTTTTCCAGAACGGCGTTCAGGTGCATCTCCTCCGTCACCATCGACTTGCCCTTGACCACCAGCTTGGCGTTTGCCTTGTGCAGGATGTCGAGCGCGATGGAGTTGGCTTCCTCCGTGGTGGCGGCCCAATGGACGGTGATGCCGTTGCGGGTGCAGTTCTCCTCCAGCTTTTCCAGCAGCTCCGGCAGCTTCGACAGGGCGCGCAGCCGGACGGAGGCGGCGAGCGCCCGCACGCCCTGCCATTCGCCGGCATCGGCGAACTGGGCGGCGCGCTTGGTCATCAGCCCGTCCATGGCGCGGCGGAAATTGCCGCGCAGCTGCGGGTCGGCCAGCGCCGCGCGGGAGGCGGCGGCGAAATCCGGTGCGTTACCGTCCATGGATGCGCTCCTTCAGGAACTGGGCGATGTGCTGGCCGCGTGCGGGCTTGGCGCCGGCCTCCAGCGCGCCGCCGATGTTCAGCAGGCAGCCGCAGTCGCCCGACACCACGCGGGCGCCGCCGGTGCCCTCGATGTCCGCCACCTTGTCGCCGACCATCGCGGCGGAAATCTCCGGATGGCGCACGGCGAAGGTGCCGCCGAAGCCGCAGCATTCCTTCTCCCGCTTCAGTTCCACCAGCTCGACATTGGCGAGCTGGCGCAGAAGCGATTTCGGCTCCACCACCACGCCCATCTCGCGCTGGGCATGGCAGGAGGCGTGCCAGGTGATGCGCACCGGTTCCCCCTTGTCGGTGAGGCGGACGTCCAGCACATGGACCAGGAACTGCGTCAGCTCCCAGACGCGGGACGCGACCTGCACCGCCTTGGCCTCGTCCGGTTCGCCGCGGAACAGGTCCGGCCAATGCTTCTTCATCATGCCGGCGCAGGAGCCCGATGGCACGACGATGGGATCGTCGCCGGGGAACAGGTCCAGCTGGGCGCGGGCGACCTTCAGCGCCTCGGCGCGATAGCCGGAATTGTAGGCGGGCTGGCCGCAGCAGCTTTGGCCCTGCGGGAAGACGACGGTCAGGCCCTGCGATTGCAACAGCTCGATCCCCGCCATCCCGGCGTCGGGGAAGAACAGGTCGACAAGGCACGTGCCGAAGTAATAGACGCGGGTGGGTTTGGGAGTGGAGGGCATTGGGGTTTCCTCGCTGGGCGTCTTCTTATGGCTGGGCTTCGGAGCTTTTACAGATCATCGCTCAAAAGGCCGTCTCCGCCACCCGCGCCGATTCCTCCACCTTCGCGGTGGCGCAGGCGTCGACCAGATAGACGATCGACCGGTAGGGCACACCCGCCTTGTCGGACAGCCCGATCTCACAGGTGCGGCTGGTGGAATAGCCGGACGCACAGCCTTCCGGCACCACAGCCGGCAGGTGGCGCAACGCATGGGCGTTCAGTTCCGGCGTGGTGAAGCCCTTGTCGCCGGCGAAGCCGCAGCAGCCGACGTCGGGCGGGATCACCACCGTTTCGGCACAGGCCTTCGCCACCGCGGTCAGCGCGCCGTCCAGCCCCATGCGGCGGGTGGAGCAGGTCAGGTGCAGCATCACCGGCTCCGCCGTCCTGGCGATATCGAGGCGGGGCAAGGCGAACTCGTTCAGGAACTCCGCCACATCGAGGATGCGCAGGCCCGCGTCGGTCAGTCGCTTCTTCAGGCGCAGGGCGCAGGGGCTGGTGTCCATCACCACCGGATAACGGCCGTCCCGGCTTGCTTTCGACAATGCGGCCAGCATGGCGTCGGCCTTGGCGTCAGCGGCCTCGGTCAGCCCCTTGCTCTCCAGCGGCATGCCACAGCATTGACCATCCGCCGCCTCCGGATAGAGGATGCGGAAGCCGGCCTTGCGCATCACTGATTCCACCACCTGCGGCAGCGGGCGCTGCTGCGGATCGGTTGCCGCGGGCCCCATGGTCCGGCTGACGCAGCTGGGGGCGTAGACCACGGTCGGCAGGTCTTCGCTGGTGAGAATGTCCGCCTTCGGCGAGAAGGTCGCCGCGGTCGGCATGTTGCGGGGCAGACCCGGCAGGCTGCCGCCGGTCAGAACACGGGCCGCCGCCTGGGTGACTCCGTGCCCGACCGTGCGGCGGGCGAAGTCGGCCAGACGCAGGCCGGTGCGGGCGAGACCCAGCGTGCCTTCCATATGGTCGGCGACCAGCGCCCCCGCCTTGCGGGCCATGGCGCCCCGCCGCTCGCCGCGCATGGACTTGATCAGAAGCCCGGTTTCGATTCCCACCGGGCAGGCCGTGGCGCACAGGCCGCAGGCCGCGCAGGTGTCGATACCCTGGTAGTCGTAGGCGGCGCTGATTTCCGCCAACCGCCCGGCATCGTCGCCGGCGGCGACCAGCCTTGCCATCTCGCGCCGGCCGACGATGCGCTGGCGCGGCGACAGGGTGAAGCGGTGGGACGGGCAGGTCGGTTCGCAGAATCCGCACTCGATGCAGGTGTCGACCAGCGGGTCGGCCGGCGGCAGCGGCTTCAGGTTCTTCAGATGGGCCTGCGGGTCGCCGTTCAGGATGACGCCGGGGTTCAAGAGGCCGTCGGGGTCGAACAGCTGCTTGATCTCCTTCATCAGGCCATAGGCCTGCGGTCCCCATTCCATCTCGACGAAGGGGGCCATGTTGCGGCCGGTTCCGTGCTCCGCCTTCAGCGAACCGTCATAACGGGTGACCACGAGCACGGCGACATCGTCCATGAAGCGGCGGTAGCGGTCGATCTCCTCCTGGCTGTCGAAGGCCTGGGTGAAGACGAAGTGCAGGTTTCCTTCCAGCGCGTGGCCGAAGATGATCGCCTCGTGATAGCCGTGGCGGAGGAACAGCGCCTGCAGCTCGCGCGTCGCCTCGGCCAGCCGGGGCAGGGGGAAGGCGACATCCTCGATGATGACGGTGGTGCCGGTCTGGCGGATGGCGCCGACCGCCGGGAACAGGCCCTTGCGGATCTTCCAGAAGCCCTCGCAGGCCTTGGCGTCGGTGGTGAAGCGGGTGTCGCCGATGGTGACGCAGTCGGCCAGCACCGCGGCGATCTCCGCCACGTTGGCCTCCAGCGCCGCCGCACTCTCGGCACGGGTCTCCACCAGCAACGCCGCCACCTCGGGGCCGAAGCCGCGGATCTGCGGCGGCATGCCCGGCTTGTCCTGGATGGAGCGGAGGGAGGCGCGATCCATCAGCTCCGCCGCATCGACGGGGGCGGCCTTCAGCAAGGACACCGCATGGCAGGCCTCGCCGATGTCGGGGAAGAACAGCAGGGCGCTGGCCTTGTGCGGATGCTCCGGCACGGTGCGCAGCGTGATGGCGGAGATGAAACCCAGCGTCCCCTCCGACCCGATCATCAGGTGCTGGAGAATGTCGACCGGGTCCTCATAGTCCACCAGCGCGTTCAGGCTGTAGCCGGTGGTGTTCTTGATGCGGAATTTGTCGCGGATGCGGCCGGCCAGCGCCTCGTCCGCCCGGGTGCGGGCGCCGAGATCGGCCAGCCGGCCGAGCAGCGCGCCGTGGCTGTCGCGGAAACGGCTGCGGCTGGCCGGATCTCCGGTATCCAGCACCGTCCCGTCGGCCAGAACCAGCCGCATCGACTCCAGCGTGCGGTAGCTGTTCTGCGCGGTGCCGCAGCACATGCCGCTGGCATTGTTGGCGGCGATGCCGCCGATCTTGGCGGTGGCGATGGAGGCCGGATCGGGGCCGATCTTGCGCCCCAGCGGGGCCAATCGCCGGTTCGCCTCCGCCCCGATCACGCCGGGCTGCAGCGTGACGGTGGCCGCCCCCGGACCGATGCTGCAGCCGCGCCAGCCGTCCCCCAGCACCACCAGCACGCTGTCGCTGACCGCCTGCCCCGAAAGGCTGGTGCCGGCAGCGCGGAAGGTCACCGGCACCTTGTGGCCGCGGGTGATGCGCAGCAACCGCACCACCTCCTCCTCCGTCTCCACCAGCGCGACGATCTTCGGGATCAGCCGGTAGAAGCTGGCGTCGGTGCCATAGGCCAGCGTGCGCAGCGGGTCGGTCACCAGCCGGGCGTCGGGAATGACGGCCTGAAGCTCGGCCAGCACGCGGTCGTAGGGGGCGGCCAGGGGGAGGGACGGCATCGGCAGCGGTTCCTGCTGGTGGTGGAGGAGGTGGCGGGAGGAGCCGGCCTTAGCGGCCGATCACCATCAGGGTAAAGGGCCACAGATAGGCCTGGGCCATGACCAGCAGGCCGACCAGCGCCGTCAGCGCCAGCGAGTGCCAGATGACGAAGCGCAGGATCTTGCCCTCATGCCCATGCCACTTGGTGGCGACGGCGGCGACGACGATGCTCTGGGCGTCGATCATCTTGCCCATCACGCCGCCCGAGCTGTTGGCGGCGGCCATCAGCGTCGGCGGCAGGCCGAGCTGTTCCGACGACACCTTCTGCAGGCTGCCGAACAGCACGTTGGACGCCGTGTCCGACCCGGTCAACGCCACGCCCAGCCAGCCCAGGAAGGTGCCGAAGAAGGGATAGAGGAAGCCGGAGTTGGCGAAGGCGAGGCCCAGCGTGGTGTCCAGGCCCGAATAACGGGTGGTGTAGCCCAGCGCCAGCATCGCCGAGATGGTCAGCAGCGAGTTGCGGATGGCGTAGAGGGTGCGGCCGTAGGTCTTTACCATCTCGACCGGCGAATAGCCCATCAGCAGGCCGGAGAGGACGGCGGCGATGAAGATGCCGGTGCCGGTGGCCGACAGCCAGTTCAGGGTGAAGACGGCCGCCTCCGGATGGGCCTTCGCCACCACCGGGGGAACGCGCATCACCATGTTGTGCAGGCCGTCGATCGGGAACTTGAAGATCGACACGCCGTCGAGGAAGGCCTTGACCTCCGGAATGCCCCACAGGAAGACCAGGATGCTGAGGATCGCCCAGGGCATCCAGGCACGGCGGACCTCCGCGGCGCTGTAGCCGTGGCTCCGGCGCGCCTCGCCCTCGACCACCGCGGCGCCGACACCCTGGGTCAGGGCGGACGCCCCGCCGGCGGTGTGCCAGATCGCCTTGGGATGCCAGACCTTCAGGAACAGGGTGACGCAGACCAGCGAGACGATGGCGGCGGCGACATCCACCAGCCAGGGGCCGTGATAGTTCGACACCAGATACTGCGGGACGGCGAAGGACACGCCGGCAACCAGGATGGCCGGCCAGATCTGGAGCATGCCGCGCCAGCCGGCGAAGGCGACGATCAGCCAGAAGGGCACCAGCACCGAGAAGAAGGGCAGCTGCCGGCCGATCATCGCCGACAGATCCAGCAGCGGCAGGCCGGTGACCGCCGCCAGCGCCAGCACCGGCGTGCCGAGCGCGCCATAGGCGACCGGGGCGGTGTTGGCGATCAGCGACAGGCCCGACGCTGCCAGCGGGGTGAAGCCCAGGCCGATCAGCATGGCGCCGGTCACGGCAACCGGCGTGCCGAAGCCGGCCGCTCCTTCGAAGAAGGCGCCGAAGCAGAAGGCGATCAGCAGAAGCTGGAGCCGGCGGTCGTTGGTGATGCCGGTGATGCTTTCCTGCAGGATCTTGAACTGCCCGCGCTGCTCGGTCAGGTGATAGAGGAAGATGATGTTGACGACGATCCAGCCGATCGGCAGCAGGCCGTAAGCCGCACCCAGCAGCGCGGTCTTTCCCGCCATCGCCACCGGCATGCCGAACACGGCGACGGCCACCGCCAGCGCGGTCGCCAAGCCTGCCAAGGCCGCGCGGTGCGCCTTCATGTGGAAGATGCCGAGACCGCCCAGCATCACCAGGACCGGCAGCGACGCGAACAGCGTCGACAGCCAGATATTGTTCATTGGGTCGTAGACTTGCGACCAGCTCATCCTCGGGGGTCTCCTTCTCGGGGAGTGATGTCGGTCCGAACGGTGTCCCGGGAGAAGGCTGGCCGCATTTGGCAGCACCCGGCCTGCCCACATCCCGAAGGGAGACGCGGGTGGAAGGCCGGACGTTCGGCAAAGCGGAAGCGTTCACCGCCGCCGGGGTCTTGCGGCCCCGATGCCTGCGGTGCGGATGCGCCCTTGTGGGGGCTGGTCCGTCCTGTCCCGGTCCCTTGTGGATGCACTTTCCGCCCTGACGTGCCTGAGGAAGACCTCTTGCCATCCAGGAAGCGGTGGACATCTCTTATCCATACGGTGGAGCTTGGATAAAATATTTTACCAGACTGTGCAATGGCTGAATCGTTTGCCAAGCGGCCCACTTTGGTAGGGGGGTGCGACGTTGGCGGTCAGCCACTGCTCTGGACGCCTGTTCCATCCATCGGTATTGAAGAGGATCAAGACGTGCAGGGAGAGGCCGCCCACCCAATGCAGGGGACGATCAAACCGGCCAAGCTGGCCGACGCCATTGCCGAGCATCTGGAACGGCTGATCCTGGAGGGCGCTCTGCGTCCGGGGGAAAAGCTGCTGGCCGAACGGGAACTGGCGGTGAAGCTGGACGTATCGCGCCCGTCGCTGCGCGACGCCATCGCCAAGCTGGAGGAGCGCGGCCTGCTGGTCACCGGGCGCAGCGGCACCCATGTCGCCAGTTTTCTGTCGCAGATCGCCGATCCGCTGATGACGCTGATGCGCAACAAGCCGGATGCGTCCTTCGACTATCTGGAGTTCCGCCGCTCCATCGAGGCGGCGGCGGCGGGCTTGGCCGCCCAGCGGGCGACCGACCTCGACCGCGACGGCATCCGCGCCATCGTCGCCCGGATGCAGGCCGCCCATGGCAAGGACGACAGCTCGGAGGAGGCGGACTCGGACGCCGACCTGCATCTGGCGATCTACGAGGCGGCGCACAACGTCGTCATGCTGCACATCATGCGGACGCTGTCGGACCTGCTGCGCAACGACGTGTTCTACAACCGCGCCGACCTCTATTCCCGGCCGGGGGTGCGCGACCTGCTGCTGCAGCAGCATCTCGCCATCGCCGATGCGGTGCTGGCCGGCGATGCGGATGCTGCGAGTGCTGCGGCCGATGCCCATGTCGAATTCACGTTGCAGACCCTGCGCGAAATCCGCGACCACAATGCCCGCGTCCAAGTCTCGTTGCGGCGGATCGGGCGGACCGACCTGATCGACAGCGGGGTATGAAAGGGGCGGCGCCCTCCTGCCGACGCTCTGCGTCAAAAGTCATATGCAGGTAGGCGCGGCCCGACTGGCGGCGGGAAATTGGTCGGGTTACACTGGGGCCGAGTTTCACTGTGCGGGCAGTCTTGCCCGATCGACGCCCCTTCACCGACCATCAGAGTGCCGCCCCGTGTCCTCTCCCAAGAAGCGCCGCATCCTGCTGATCGAGGATACGGTCCCGCTCGCCAAGCTCTACATCGAGTTCCTGCGCGCGGACGCCCATGAGGTCGTGCATTGCACCCGCGGGGGGGAGGCGCTGGACGCCGCGGCGGCATCGCCGCCCGATGCGGTGATCCTGGACCTGAAGCTGCCGGACATGGACGGTCTGGAGGTGCTGCAGGCGCTCCAGGCCCGCGACGCCAGCGTTTCGGTGGTCATCATCACCGCCCACGGCTCCATCGATCTGGCGGTGGAGGCGATGAAGCTCGGTGCCTTCGACTTCATCGTGAAGCCCTTCAACGCCGACCGCCTGAACCTGACCCTGCGCAACGCGCTGGAACGGCGGACGCTGGCGCGCATGGTGGAAGGATACCGCAAGGACCTGGACCGCGGGCGCTTCCATGGCTTCATCGGCAGCTCGCCGGAAATGCAGGCGGTCTACCGCACCATCGAAAGCGTGGCCGCCAGCCGCGCCAACGTCTTCATCACCGGAGAGAGCGGGACCGGCAAGGAGGTCGCGGCCCAGGCTATCCACCGCGCCAGCCCGCGGCGCGACGGCGCCTTCGTGGCGCTGAACTGCGCGGCCATCCCGAAGGATTTGCTCGAATCGGAGATTTTCGGTCATGTGAAGGGCGCCTTCACCGGGGCGGCGGGCGACCGGCCGGGGGCGGCGCTGCTGGCCGACGGCGGCACGCTGTTCCTGGACGAAATCTGCGAGATGCCGTTCGACCTGCAGAGCAAGCTCCTGCGTTTCGTCCAGACCGGCACGGTCAGCCCGGTCGGCAGCGGACGGGAGGAGCGGGTGGACGTGCGCTTCGTCGCCGCCACCAACCGCGATCCGCTGGCGGAGGTGCAGGCCGGCCGGTTCCGCGAGGACCTCTATTACCGTCTGCATGTCATCCCGCTGGCCTTGCCGCCGCTGCGCGACCGCGGTGACGACGTGATCGAGATCGCGCGCTCCTTCCTGATCGATTATGCGCGGGAGGAGGGCAAGGCGCTGTCGGCCTTCGCCCCGGAAGTGGAAGCGCGGCTGCGCGCCCATGACTGGCCCGGCAATGTGCGGCAATTGCAGAATGTCGTCCGCAACGTCGTGGTGCTGAACGACGGGCCGCAGGTCACCCTGGACATGCTGCCGCCGATGGGTGGTCCGGCGATCGGCAATCCTGACGCCGGCGCCTCCCCGTGCGCCGCCTGCGGTTCGCCGGCCGCCGATGCGGCGGAGGAGGATGGCGCCGTGCAGCCGCTGTGGCGGGTCGAGAAGGACATGATCCGCAAGGCGCTGCGGCTGACCGGCGACGATGTGCCGCGCGCCGCCCTGATGCTGGAGATCAGCCCGTCCACCATCTACCGCAAGCTTCAGCAATGGCGCGTCGCCGAGGCCCGCGGCGCCGGGGAGGGTGCCGCTTGAGCGCGGGGGCGGTGCCGGCTGCTCCGCCGCCTGACGAGAGCCGGCGGCAGGCCGTTCTGGATTCCTACTGCATCCTCGACACCGCGCCGGAACCGGGCTTCGACAACATCACCCGGCTGGCCCGGCATTTCTTCGGCACGCGCATCGCGCTGGTCTCGCTGATCGACCGCGAGCGCCAGTGGTTCAAGAGCCGGGTCGGGCTGGAGGCGACGGAGACCCACCGCGATCTGGCCTTCTGCGCCCACGCCATCCTGGACGATGGCGTGCTGGTCGTGCAGGACGCGACCAAGGACCCGCGCTTCGCCGGCAATCCGCTGGTCACCGGCGCGCCGAACATCCGCTTCTATGCCGGCGCGCCGCTGGTGGCGGATGGGCAGAAGCTGGGAACGCTCTGCGTCATCGACGACGTGCCCCGCACCGGTTTCGACGAGCGCGAGGCGGAGACGCTGGCCCAGCTCGCCCGGCTGGTGGTGGACGAGATGACGCTGCACCGCGAGGTGGCCCGGCGCGAGCGGGCGGAAGCGGAGTTGCGCGACCGTTCGCGCCTGCTGAATCTTGCCGAGGAGATCGGCCAGTTCGGCCATTGGTACATCGATTTCGTCACCGATGCCCGCCGCTGGTCGGACGAGGTCTACCGCATCCTGGGGCTGCCACCGCAGGGTCAAACGCCGACGGTCGAGCTGTCGCGTTCCTGCTACCACCCCGACGACCGGCCGCTTCTGGCCGATCTGGTCGAGCGGGCCCGCACCACTGGTGAAGGGTTCTCGGTCGAGGCGCGCGTCATCCGGCCGGATGGGTCGCTGCGCCATGTCTTCATTCGCGGCATGGCCGAATGCGGGGCCGACGGCCGGCCGGTCGGCCTGCTTGGCGTCGTCCAGGACATCACCGATGCCAAGCGGGAAGAGGCGGAGCTGCGGTCGAACCGCGAGCTTCTGGACCTGACCGTCCAGGCGACGCGGGACGGCATCTGGGACTGGAACCTGGAAAGCGGCGGGATCTGGTTCTCCCCAACCTGGAAGGAACAGCTCGGCTATGGCGACGGCGAGCTGGAGAACAGCCTGGACATGTGGGCCGGCCTGATCTTCGAGGAAGACCGGATCGCGGCGCTGGAGATGGTCCGCGCCTACAATGCCGGGTTGATCCCGAAATTCGAGGCGGTGCAGCGTTTCCGCCACAAGCAGGGGCACACCGTCTATATCCTCAGCCGCGCCATCCACATCCGCGATGCCGACGGCCGGGTCGTGCGCATGGTCGGCGCCCACACCGACATCACGCGCGAGAAGCTGACGGAAGAGGAACTGCGGCTTGCCAAGCAGACGCTGGACGACGCGATCGAGGCGGTGCCGGAGGGGCTGGCCTATTTCGACGCCGACGACCGGCTGATCCTTTGCAACGAGCGCTACCGCGAAGCCCATCCGCTGACGGCGCCGCTGCTGACCGCCGGCCGTCCGTTCGAGGACATCCTGCGCGCCGCCATCGCCAATGGCGAGTTCGCGGGCAACCCGGACGGCCCGAGCGACGAAGCCTGGATCCGGGCCGAGCTGGCCCAGCACCGCAACCCCGGCGCGCCGTTCGAGCGGGAGTTGCCCGACGGCCGCTGGATCGTGGTGGCGGAGAACCGGACCAGCAACGGCTCGCTGGTCTGCACCCGCACCGACATCACCGAACGCAAGCGCTTCGAGGCGGAATTGCAGCGTCAGGCCGCCGACATGTGCGCTCTGGCCGAAGGGCTCGACGCCGCCCGCGAGGAAGCCGATGCGCTCCGTGCCCGCGCCGAGGCGGCGACGCAGGCGAAGTCGGAATTCCTGGCGGCGATGAGCCACGAGATCCGCACGCCGATGAACGGCATCATGGGCATGACGGAACTGCTGTTCGACACCGCCCTGACCCCCGAGCAGCACCAGTTCGCCCAGGCCATCCGCAGCTCGTCCAACGCGCTGCTGACCATCATCAACGACATCCTCGACATTTCCAAGCTGGAGGCCGGCCGCGTCACCATCGAGACGCTGCCCTTCGACGCCGCCGATCTGGTGGAAGGGGTGGTGGAGCTGCTGACCCCGCGCGCGCACGAGAAGGGGATCGAGATCGGCTTCTACATCGATCCGTTGCTGCGCCGCACGCTGCTGGGCGATCCGACGCGCATCCGGCAGATTCTGGTCAATCTGGTCGGCAACGCGGTCAAATTCACCGACGAGGGGTCTGTCGCGGTTGAGATGGAGGCGCTGGACGCCACCGAGTCCCATCTGGTGCTGCGCATCACCGTGACCGACACCGGCATCGGCATCCCGGCCGAAGCGCTGCCAACCCTGTTCAACAAGTTCCAGCAGGTCGACGGGTCGATCACCCGCAAGTTCGGCGGTACCGGCCTGGGGCTGGCGATCTGCCGCCAGCTGTCGGAACTGATGGGCGGCAGCATCGCGGTGGAGAGCAGCCTGGGCACGGGCAGCCGCTTCCTGGTCGATCTGCCGCTGGCCCTGTCGGACGAGGCGCTGCCGCCGGCCGAACGGCCGCTGGCCGGGCGCCGCGCGCTGGTGGTGGACGATCTCGCGGTGAACCGCCGGGTGCTGGCTTCGATGCTCGACAGTCTGGGCGCCATGCCGGCCACGGTGGAAAACGGATCGGACGCGCTGGAGGCTTTGCGGCGCGCGGCGGCCGGCGGCCGGCCCTTCGACGTGGTGCTCGCCGATCAGACGATGCCCGGCATGGGCGGTGACGCGTTGCTGGCGGCGGTCGCCGGCGACCCGGCTCTGGCGGCGACGCGGCGCGTTCTGATCGTCACGCTGTCGCCGGCCGCGCGCTCCGACGGCGTGCCCCAGGGGCTGGCCCACGCCACGCTGAACCGGCCGCTGCGCCAGAGTTCGCTGGCCGGCTGCCTGACCGGACTGTTGGCGGCGACGGCCCCGGCATCCGTTCCCGCCGCTCTGGTCACGGATGCCGGGGTGGAGGAGGCGCCGCGCCGCGGTCGCATCCTGCTGGCGGAGGACAACCGCACCAACCAGCTGTTCGCCACCACCCTGCTGCGCAAGCTGGGCTATACGGTCGAGGTTGCGGAGGATGGGGAACAGGCGGTCGCGGCGGCCTGCCGCGGCGGCCTCGATCTGGTGCTGATGGACGTTCAGATGCCGGGGATGGACGGGCTGGAAGCGGCGCAGGCGATCCGGGCGCGCGGCGGCGCCCTGGCCAGCCTGCCGATCATCGCCCTGACCGCCGACGCCATGCCGGGCACGCGCGAACTTTGCCTGCGCGCGGGCATGAGCGATTATCTGACCAAGCCGATCAGCCGCGCCGGCCTGCTGGCTGCGCTGGATTGCTGGATCGGAGCGTCGGATACCCGGGCCGGATCCGCCGGAGTCCCGGCGGATCCGGGTGACGGGAGCGGCGACGACGAGGGTGGCGAGGCGTTGGACGAGGCGGTGCTGGCGGATCTGGTGGAGACGGTGGGCGCCGACAACCTGGCGCTGATCGTCGACAGCTTCCTCGACGACGTGTCGCGCCGGCTGGAACGGCTGTCGGCAATGGCGGAGTCCGTCCTGGCCGGCACCGCCGACCTGCGGGCACTGGCGGGGGAGGCGCACGACCTGTCCAGCCTCGCCGGCAGTTTCGGCGGGATGACGGTCATGCACCATGCCTGGCGCATGGAAGTCCTCTGCCGAAACGGCGACAGGGATCAGGCGGGCCGACTCCTGCCGGTGCTGCTGCACGAGTCCGCCCGGCTGGAGCGATCCTTGCGCGAGCGCACCGGCGTGCAGCGGCCGGCGGCCTGACCCTCCTTCGGACCGATGTCAGCCGGTGCCCGGCTGGGTCGAGCCGTCGGCGTCCTCCGCCCGTTCCCGCAGTTCTTTGGACGACAGGCCGGCCGGCGTGGCGTCCTGCAACGTGCCGTCGCCCGGCGTCTTGGTCATGTCCTCCCGCGGGGAACGTTCGCCGGCCGGTGACTGGTCGTGGGTGTCAGCGCCGGATTTCCGCGGCTGGGCCATTCCTTCGGAGGGGGTGCGTGTTTGAGGCGTGTCGGTCATGATGTCCTCTGCTATCTTCTGGAGGAGTCAACGACCAGGAAGGGTGGGGGTTCCGCTCCCGGCCCATCCTTGCGTCAGACCGGGAGAAGACGGCGCGGCGCCGCACGGGGCGAACGCGCGCGCGATAACAAGCGCGCCGCCCATGCGCGCCGAAGACGGGCCAACCACCAAGGTCCGGCAGCGGAGGCCGCGAGCCGCCGCCCGGCCGGCCAGCAAGGAGTGTGAGAAGGTCATGGAATCGAGCAAGCACACGCCGCACGGCGATGTGAACCAGGTCGGCACCGTCACGCTGACAGATGACGCCACCGGCAAGACCTTGAAGCTGCCGGTGCTCAGCGGGTCGACCGGTCCCAACGTGATCGACATCCGCAAGCTCTACGCCGAGACCGGCTATTTCACCTACGATCCGGGCTTCACCTCCACCGCCGCCTGCGATTCGGCCATCACCTACATCGACGGTGACGAGGGCGTCCTGCTGCACCGCGGCTATGCCATCGCCGATCTGGCCGAGAATTGCGATTTCCTGGAGGTCTGCCACCTGCTGCTGAACGGCGAACTGCCCGACCCGCAGCAGAAGGCCGATTTCGAGCGCACCATCACCTATCACACGATGGTGCACGAACAGTTGGCCAAGTTCTACAGCGGCTTCCGCCGTGACGCCCACCCGATGGCGATCATGTGCGGCGTCGTCGGCGCGCTGTCGGCCTTCTATCACGACTCCACCGACATCTTCGATCCGGTGCAGCGCAAGATCGCCGCGCACCGGCTGATCGCCAAGATGCCGACCATGGCCGCCATGGCCTACAAGTACACGGTCGGCGAACCCTTCATGTATCCGCGCAACGACCTGTCCTTCGCGGAAAACTTCCTCTACATGACCTTCGGCACGCCGTGCGAGGAATGGAAGGTCGATCCGGTCCTGTCCGAGGCGATGGAGAAGATCTTCATCCTGCATGCCGATCACGAGCAGAACGCCTCGACCTCCACCGTCCGCCTTGCCGGTTCGTCGCACGCCAACCCGTTCGCCTGCATCGCCTCGGGCATCGCTGCGCTGTGGGGTCCGGCCCATGGCGGCGCCAACGAAGCCGTGTTGAAGATGCTGGAGGAGATCGGCTCGGTGGATCGCATCCCCGAGTTCGTCCGCCGCGCCAAGGACAAGAACGACAGCTTCCGCCTGATGGGCTTCGGCCATCGGGTCTACAAGAATTACGACCCGCGCGCCAAGATCATGCGCGAGACCTGCTATCAGGTTCTCGACCGCCTTGGCATCCAGGACGAGCCGCATCTGGCCATCGCGATGGAGCTGGAGAAGATCGCCCTGTCGGACGAGTATTTCGTCGAGAAGAAGCTCTATCCGAACGTCGACTTCTATTCCGGCATCATCCTGAAGGCGATGGGCTTCCCGACCAGCATGTTCACCGTGCTGTTCGCCGTGGCCCGCACCGTCGGCTGGATCAGCCAGTGGAAGGAGATGATCGAGGACCCGGCCCAGAAGATCGGCCGCCCGCGTCAGCTCTTCACCGGCTACGCCGCCCGTCCCTTCGTCCCGCTGGACAAGCGTTGATCGGTCGAATTACGGCGTCCCCTCTCCAAAAGGAGAGGGGCGCCCCGTGACCCAGCCTCTCCAACTCGGCCTGTCGGTCGCCATCGTCGCGGTGACCGGCGGGACGCCGCGAGTCGTGACGGTGCGCAGCGGCTTTTCCGTGCCGGAAGACCACCGGCGCGGCGACGAGCCGCTGCCGCATCGCGACGCGCTGCCCGGCGCCCCCTTCGAACCCGATCGTTTCCGCACCCTGCAGGATGGCGTCCGCGCGGTGGCGGAGGGGCTTTCGGGACTGGCGCTGCGCTATGTCGAGCAGCTCTATACCTTCGGCGACCGCTATCGCGATCCGCACGAGCTGTTCGGCGGCCCGCGGTCCGTCGTTGTCGGCTATCTGGCGCTGGTCCGCGATGGCCCGCTGGGCGGCGACGCCTCGGCCGAATGGCGCGGCCTCTACGACCATTTCCCGTGGGAGGACTGGCGCGACCAGCGCCCGCCGCTGCTGGATGCCGTGATCGCCCCGGCGCTCGGCGGCTGGATCGCCTCGGCGCCCGACGAGGGCACCCGCCTGCGCCGGGCGGAGCGTGCCCAGATGGCCTTCGGTCTGGACGGCGCCGACTGGGACATGGAGCGCGTGCTGGAGCGGTTCGAACTGCTCTACGAGGCCGGGCTGGTGGTGGAGGCCTTCCGCGACCGCGACCTCGCCGCACGGGTCGACCCGTCGGTGCGGGCCGGCGGGCCGATGCCGCGGGCGCTCGGCCGGCCGATGGCGCGCGACGGGCGGCGCATTCTGGCGACCGCGCTGGAGCGGCTGCGCGGCAAGCTGCGCTACCGCCCCATCGTCTTCGAATTGCTGCCGCCCACCTTCACCCTGCATCAACTGCAACTGGTGGTCGAGGCGCTGTCCGGCGAGCGGGTGCACAAGCAGAATTTCCGCCGCCTTATGATCTCCGGCGGCTTCGTCGAGCCCACCGGCCAGTTTGAAAGCCAGACGGGTGGCCGGCCCGCCGAGTTGTACCGCTTCCGCCGCCAGGCCATCCACGAACGCACCAGTGCCGGTGCCATCCCATCCGCGGACGGGTAAGGGTAAAATCCATCGGAAACTTCGACGCGCGGCATTGGGCGCAGTTGTCAACGGGCGGCTGCAAGCCGATACTGGTGGAACGGTTTTAAACCCGGAATGTCCATAGCCGGAAAGTCTCAAGAAGGCCGATGTCGCACCGCATCCTGATCGCCGACGACCACCCGCTGATGCGCACCGCCTTGACCCAGACCATCGGTCAGGCGATCCCCGGCGCCGTGATCCTGGAAGCGTCGCGGTTCGACCACATCAAGCCGCTGCTCGACACCGGGGAACCGCCGGACATCATCCTGCTGGACCTGCACATGCCCGGCATGAGCGGCCTGATCGGCCTGATGATGCTGCGCTCCGAACATCCGGCGATCCCGGTGATCGTGGTGTCCGCATCGGAGGATCCGGTGACGATCCAGCGCTCCATCGACTATGGCGCCTCCGGCTTCGTCCCGAAATCGGCCCCCAACACCCAGATCGTCGAGGCGATCCACGCGGTGCTGGACGGCGAGCTTTGGCTGCCGGAGATCAACGGCGGCCCCGAAACCGACGCTCCCGACCCGGCCCAGCGCGCCGCCACCCTGACCCCGCAGCAGCTCCGCGTCTTGGCCGGCATCGCCGAAGGCAAGCTGAACAAGCAGATCGCCTACGAGATGAACGTCGCCGAGACGACGGTGAAGGCCCACGTCACCACGATCCTGCGCAAGCTGGGCGTGCTGACCCGCACCCAGGCCGCGGTGCTGGCGAGCCAGCTTGCACTGTCCTCGGCACCGCCGCCGCCGGTGGAGTAGAGACAGATATTGCCCCCTCCCCAACCGTCCCCCGCGTTCCGCGGGAGAGGGAGTAAGTACAAGAGCGGCGGCAGTCCCCTCTCCCACCAAAGGTGGGGGAGGGTTAGGGAGGGGGCACCGCGCGTCAGTCGCTTGCCATCCGCTGCCCTTCCGCGAGCAACTGCCCCAGCAGTGCACGCAGCGCACCCGGACGCACCGGCTTGTAGAGCAGCCGGCAGCCCGCCGCCTCGATGTCCTCGCGCACGGCGGCGTCGCGGTCGGCGGTGACGACCGCCGCGGGGATGTCGCTGCCCAACCGGGCGCGCAACGTCCGCAAGGCCTCCACGCCGGTCAGGCTGCGGTCGAGGTGGTAATCGGTCAGGATCACGTCGGGAGTCCGCCCTTCCAGCTTCTCCAGGGCAAGCTCGGGGGCGACCGCGGTGACGACGCGGCAGGACCAGCTTGACAGCAGATCCTCGGTGGCGCGGGCGATGGCCGGCTCGTTCTCCAGGCACAGCACCAGGACGCCGCGCAGGTCGCGACCGCGCGGACGGACCACCACGGCGCGGGCGGCGACCGGTTCGTCGGTCAGCGGCACCAGGACGGAGAAGGCGCTGCCCCGCCCGACCTTGGAGCGCACCTGGACGGTATGGCCGAGGATGCCGGCCAGACGTTCGACGATGGCGAGGCCGAGGCCCAGCCCCTTGCCGCGGTCGTCGCTGTCATTGTCGAGCTGCCGGAACTCCATGAAGATTTCCGGCACCTTGTGTTCGGGGATGCCCGGCCCGGTGTCCCACACCTCGATCGACAAGAAATTCCCACGCCTGCGGCAGCCCAGCAGGATGCGGCCGGTGCGGGTGTAGCGCACCGCGTTCGCCAGATAATTTTGCAGGATGCGCCGCAGAAGCGTCGGGTCGCTGCGCACCGTGGCCGAACAGTCGACCACCCGCAGCCCCAGCCCGTGGCGGCTGGCCAGCACCGTGAATTCCTCGCCCAGCGGCTTCAGCAGCTCTTCGATGCGCATCGGCACCGGGTTCGGTTTCACCACGCCGCTGTCGATCTTGGAAACGTCCAGCAGGTCGCCCAGGATCTGCTCCACCGACCGCAGCGAGGCGTCGATCTGGCGGATGGCGCTGTCGCCGTTGCGTTCCGACAGGGCCGACAGGAACAGCCGGGCGGCATGCAGCGGTTGCAGCAGGTCGTGGCTGGCGGCGGCCAGGAAGCGGGTCTTGCCGCGGTTGGCGCGCTCGGCCTCCGCCTTGGCTTCCGACAGGGCGTGTGTGCGCTCCTCGATGCGGCGTTCCAGCGTTTCGTTTGCTTCGCGCAGGGCGGCGGCTGCGCGGTGGCGTTCGGTGACGTCGGTGTAGACGGCGACGAAGCCGCCGCCGCCGGGCCTTTGACCCGGCATCGGGTTGGTGGCGATCTCCAGCACCGTGCCGTCGGGCCGCACGCGCTCATAGACGTCGGGCTTGTTGCGGCGGCGTGGGTCGGAACGGCGCTCCAGCAGGGTCTCGATCTCGCCGTTGCGGCCATATTCGCCGCGCCGCGCGATCAGCCCGACGATGTCCTGCAGCGAGGTGCCGACCTGGACGAAACCGTCCGGCAGTTCCAGCAGGACGACGAACTGGTTGTTCCAGGTGGCGACACGCCAGTCCTCGTCGAACACCGCGATGCCCTGGGGCACATTCTCCACGGTGGCGCGCAGAAGCTCGTGCTGCTTCAGAATGGCGCGCGACGCTTCATCGATGATCGACCGCGCGTCGGTGCGAGACAGCCGGCGGTCAGAGAGCAGCCCGGCCACCACCACGCGGGCCGACGCCGAACCGACGGCGCCGGCCAGCAGCCGCTCGGTCAGCTGGATCGCCTCCCCGTCGGTGCGGGTCAGCAAGGCGGTGCGCAGATCACCGTCCGCCACCCCGGTGAAACGGCGGAAGGCGGCATCGGCGCGCGGCTGGCCGACATAGCGCATGGCGAGGTCGTGCAGGTCGGCCAGCGTGGCGCCGCGCGGTCCGTGCGGCTCGCCGTCGGAGGCGCGGCGCAGGCTCATGAAACGGGCGGCCTGCTGGCGTTCCAGCGTCGATGGGCGGGTCAGCAGCGACACCACGACGAACAGCAGGATGTTCGGCCCCAGGCTCCACAGGGCGGCGTTGGTCAGCGGGTCGATGCCGGTGATGCCGGCCAGCGCCACCGGGCTGAGACCGGTCAGGCCGAACGGCCCCTCGCGCAGTGCGCTGGAGGCCAGCCATCCGGCATCGGCGAAGGACGGCAGCAGCATGGTGTAGGCCCAGCCCAGGAAGCCCGCGCAGATGCCGGCGAAGGCGCCGCTGCGGCTGGCCCGGCTCCAGACCAGTCCGCCCAGCAGGGCGGGGGCGAACTGCGCCACCGCGGTGAAGCTCATCATGCCGATGGTCGCCAGCGGGAAGGCCGGGCCGATCAGCCGGTAGCAGCCATAGGACAGCAGCACCAGCACGATCACCGCCGACCGGCGCACCAGCAGCAGGATCCCCGCCGGATCGTCGCGCAGCCGCCGGTCGTCGGGGCGCAGCGCCATCAGCAGCGGAACGGCGATGTCGTTGCAGATCATGGTGCTGAGCGCCACCATCTCCACCAGGATCATGCTGGTGGCGGCCGAGAGCCCGCCGATGAAGGCGGCGAGCGCCAGCCACGGCCAGCCCTGGCTCAAGGGGATGGACACCATGAAGGTGTCGGCGTTGGTGGTGCCGTCGGGGAACAGCATCAGCCCGGCCAGCGCCACCGGCAGGACGAACAGGTTGATGGCGACCAGATAGGCCGGGAACAGCTTCGCCGACGACCGCACGTCGCCGCCATGGGTGTTCTCCACCACCGCGACGTGGAACTGGCGCGGCAGGCAGAGGATCGCCAGTCCCGACAACAGGCAGGCCACCCACCAGTCTGTGCCGATGTTTTCCAGCCGGATCAGTTCCAGAAAGCCCGGATGGCGCACCGCGGCGTCGACGAAGGTCGCCGGATCGCCGAAGACGGAAAAGGCGATGGCCCCGCCCACGCCCAGCGCCGCCGCCAGCTTCACCACCGATTCGGCGGCGATGGCCATCATCAGCCCGCGGTGATGTTCGTTGGCCGACACGCTGCGCACGCCGAACAGGATGGCGAAGGCCGCCATCAGCAGCGCCGCCATCAGCGCCGTTCCGCCCGGCATCTGGCTGAGGTCGGTGCCCAGCGAGGCCCCCGCCAGGATTTCGAAGCTGACGCTGATCGCCTTCAGCTGCAGCGCGATGTAGGGCAGAAGCCCAATGACCGCGGCGATGGTGACCAGCGCCGCCAGGCTGCGGCTCTTGCCGTAGCGGGCCGACAGGAAGTCGGAGATGGAGACGACGTTCTCCGACTTCGCCACCCGGACGATGCGGGCCAGAATCGGCCAGCCCAGCCCGATCATCAGGATCGGCCCGATATAGATCGGCAGGAAATAGAAGCCGCCGGTCGCCGCCCGCCCGACCGCGCCGTAGAAGGTCCAGGAGGTGCAATAGACGCCGAAGCTCAGCGCATAGAGCCAAGGCGTGCGCCGGTCGCTGCCATGGTTGCCGGTGCGGTCGCCGTACCACGCGATGGCGAACAGCGACAACAGATAGGCCAGCGACGCGGCCAGGATGAACCAGCTTTCCATGGGGCTTTGCGCATCCCGTTCTTGATTTTCACTCCCTATGGGGCGGCAGCCTATCATAAAGGCGACATTGGTGCCGTGTCGATCAGGGGGGAGACGTTTAACATTTTAATCAACCCATGGCGTCATTTTTCCGCTCGATAAATCCTTTTTGAATGCTATATATATTATTAGGCAACCTTTAATATATTTTGGAGATTGTGTAATGAGAGGGGTTGAATGTTCTGAGAATGTCAGGTTCCTACGGCCGGCTTTCGAGGTTTTTCTGAACAACCTTGAAAGATTCGGGCATTCAATGGAATGGGGAACTCTGGCTTACCATTATAATGAGCGTGCTACGGTTTCGCTATTTTCAGCTGCTTGCTGGCAAACAGGAATGGTTGCATTGGAGGAGTATATTTCCTCAAAGAAGAATGGCGATGACCGGTATCATGGACGTGCCGATATGTGGGCATATTGTCCCGTTACGGGCCAGGATATCGCCATAGAGGCAAAGCAGGCATGGGTCGGTTTGGGAACGGGTCTCTCGACAATAACGAAAAAGATTGAAGAGGCCGACAGGGAGGCGGACAAGAACGAGGAAGCAAAAATATACGCAAGCCTGACGTTTCTGGTCCCGTCTCTCGATGCGGATATTTCCAGAAATGATGTAGTTGAACTTTTCAGAAGAATCCACGATCACGTATTGGAACTAAATATCGATGCTCTAGCATGGTGGCTTCCAGAAGAGGCGAGTGGGCATAGGAGTAGAAACAGGAAAAACGAGAAGATGACGATATGGCCGGGTGTTTTGGCTGTGATGAGAGTTGTCCGTATGCGCGGGCGTGGTAACAGGATTTCATCAAAGAAAAGGCTGCATGCGACCGCATGGTCGTTGGTGCCCAGCGACTGACTATCCCCCTGCGCCAGTCGATCGAGAGCGGCAAATGACGCAGCGGACGGAGGGAAATCCTCCGTCCGCCCGGTCAGCAAGGGGCGAGTGTGCGTTCAGTCGTGCTGGTAGATGTCCACGTCCTTGGTCTCGCGGACGAACAGCAGGCCGATCACCAGGGTCGCGGCGGCGATGACGATCGGGTACCAAAGGCCGGAATAGATGTCGCCGGTGGCCGCCACGATGGCGAAGGAGGTGGTCGGCAGGAAGCCGCCGAACCAGCCGTTGCCGATGTGGTAGGGCAGCGACATCGAGGTGTAGCGGATGCGGGTCGGGAACATCTCCACCAGCATGGCGGCGATCGGGCCGTAGACCATGGTCACATAGATGACCAGCACCGTCAGCAGGGCGACGACCATCACCGTGTCGATGCGGGCCGGGTCGGCCTTCGGCGGATAGTTGGCGGCCTTCAGCGCATCGCCCAGCCCCTTGTCGAAGGCGGCGCCAGCGGCCTTGGCGTCGGCCGGGGTGGCGGCGGTGGCCGGACCGTGGCTCAGCGACACGGTGGTGTTGGCCTGCGGCAGGGCTGAATAGCTGGGGATGACCGTGCTGCCGACCTTGATCGAGGCGACGGTGCCGGCCGGCGCCGCTTCGTTGGTGTAGGGGATGCCGCGCTTGACCAGCGCACTCTTGGCGATGTCGCAGGAGCTGGTGAACTGGCTGGTGCCGACCGGATTGAACTGGAACGAGCATTCGTTGGGATCGGCGACCACGACGACCGGCGCGGTCGCGATGGCTTCCTCCAGCGCCGGGTTGGCGTAGTGGGTGATGCCCTTGAACAGCGGGAAATAGGTCAGGCAGGCCAGCAGCAGCCCGGCCATGATGATCGGCTTGCGGCCGATCCTGTCGGCCAGCGAGCCGAAGATCACGAAGAAGGGCGTGCCGATCAGCAGGGCCGCCGCGATCATCAGGTTGGCCGCCTGGGCATCGACCTTCAGCGTCTGGGTCAGGAAGAACAGGGCATAGAATTGGCCGGTGTACCAGACCACCGCCTGACCGGCGACGAGGCCGAACAGGGCGAGCAGCACGATCTTCAGGTTCTTCCACTGGCCGAAGGACTCTGTCAGCGGCGCCTTCGAATGCTTGCCTTCGTCCTTCATCTTCTTGAAGGCGGGCGATTCGTTCAGCATCAGCCGGATCCACACCGAGATGCCGAGCAGCACGATGGAGATCAAGAACGGGATGCGCCAGCCCCAGGCGTTGAAGTCCTCCGGCGACATGGCGAGGCGGCAGCCCAGGATGACCAGCAGCGACAGGAACAGGCCGAGCGTCGCAGTGGTCTGGATCCAAGAGGTGTAGTTGCCGCGGCGGCCATGCGGCGCATGTTCGGCCACATAGGTGGCGGCACCGCCATACTCGCCACCCAGCGCCAGCCCTTGCAGCAGGCGCAGTCCGATCAGGATGATCGGGGCGGCGATGCCGATGGAGGCGTAGTTGGGCAGGATGCCGACGATGAAGGTCGACAGGCCCATGATGAGGATGGTGACCAGGAACGTGTATTTGCGGCCGATCATGTCGCCGAGACGGCCGAAGACCAGGGCACCGAAGGGCCGGACCGCGAAGCCCGCGGCGAACGCCATCAGGGCGAAGATGAAGGCCGCGGTCGGGTTCACGCCCGAAAAGAACTGTGCGGCGATGACCGCGCTGAGCGATCCGTAGAGATAGAAGTCGTACCACTCGAAAACGGTCCCGAGCGAGGACGCGAAGATGACCTTCTTCTCCTCGCCCGTCATCGGTCGGACGGCATCAGCCGTCGAAGCCGCATAGGCCATGGTCTTCACCCTCCCAAGTGAATAATCTAGAACTTTGGTTGGTTTTTGGCGAGCAGCGCATTGTGGTCATGCCGTTGAATGACCGAGCGTGCCTCTTGGTTGATTAAGAGATAGTTGCGTATACGAACTATCGGCGTCACCCCCGACCATGGTCGGGGGGCAACGGAGCGCGGTATTGGGTTACACTATCCTATTGTGCGAATTCAGCTGCTTGCCGGAACGCCCCTTACTGAAAAACCGGGGCGTAGAGCAGCCCGCCCAGCGTCCAGGGCCGGTTCATGCCGCGGTCCAGCTTGAAGGGGGAGCGGCTGCCGAGATTGCGGTCGAAGATCTCGCCGTAATTCCCGACCTGCACCACCGCCTGATAGGCCCAGTCAGGGCGCAGGCCCGCCTTCGCCGCCACCTCCGGCATGCCGGACAGCAGGCGCCGCATCTCGCTGCTGCCGGTGATGCGCTGGAAATTGGCGTTGGCGCCGGTAACGCCGGCATCGTCGGTCAGGAACAGCGCGAACATGACCCAGCGCACCGCCGCCATCCACATGCGGTCGCTGTTGGGCGTCAGCGGGGCCAGCGGCTCGCGGGAGGCAACGGGAGAGATCACGGGGGTGTCGGCGATTTCCAGCGCATCCTGCGGCGCGTCCAGCATATGCAGCGCCGTGGTCAGCAATGCCCGGTCGGCGCTGACCGCCGCGCAGTCACGGCTGAGGAAGGCCTCCAGCGCGTCGGGCCAACCCGGAAAGCTGCGGACTTTCCAAGGCCGCTTGCCGCCGGCGATCAGCGACTCCAGCTCGGCCTGGGTGGTGGTGCCGGCCGGGACGCAGACGGTCAGCTCGCCGTCCAGCGCCGACCGGCCATCGGGCAGCCGCCACGCGGCGATCCCCTGCACGTCGTAGAAGATCGGCGGCCCGAAATCGACGGCATAGGTCGCATCGCGGGTCAGCGTCCAAGAGGTCTGGGCGAAGGAGACGTCGACCTCGCCGGCGGCGACGGCGTCGAACTCCTGCAGCTTCGACAGCCGGCGGATCTCGATGGCGTCGGCCTTGCCCAGCACCGCGGCGGCCAGCGCCCGGCACAGATCGACCATGAAGCCGACCGGACGGCCGCCGTCGTCGTTGGCGGCGAAGCCGGGATTGAAGGACACCCCGCAGCGCACGACCCCACGCCGCTCGATCTCCGCCAGTACCGGCCGGTCGCCGTTGCGTGCGGCGGAAGCGTCCGGCTGCGCCGCGGCGGCACCGGCGAAGAGCTGAAGCGCCAGCAGCAGGCCGAACGCGACGGCAACAGGCTTCAACCCCATCCTTCTCCCCTTATCCGACGGATTGGCTATGATACGCTGCGTTCGTTCTCGCGCAAACGATGCGGGGCCAGGGAAGCAGGGACAGGAATGGCGGACGGCAGCGGGTCGGGGTCTGGCGGTTCTGAACCGGGCAAGGCCGGGATGGTCAGGATCGGCGTCGGGGCGCGGCTGTTCGGCGCGCTCGCCTTCAACGGGCTGGTCGCGTTCCTGATCGGGCTGGGCGCCTACATCGCCTTCGACGGGCTGCATGCCGGCATCACCAAGGTCACGTCGGAGCAGTTCCCGGCCGTCGTCGCCTCCGCCAAGCTGGAGCGCCAGCACCAGCGGATCATGCGGACCCTGGAACAATTGGCTCTCTCGGAAGAGAATTTCGGACGCGAAACGATCAAGCAGGGGCTGGCCGACCAGTTGGACGGCTATGACCGGCTGCTGGCGGAGTTGGATTCGGCCGACGGCCGGCAGGCCCAGCGGATCGCCGGGCTGAAGCTTCAGCGCGACGAGATCCTGCGGCTGCGCGACTCCATCGACCGCGGCGTCGCCGCCCGCATCACCGCCCGCCGCGCCCTGGCCGACCGCACCCGCGACGTGCGGCGGATGGCCGACGCCCTGGCCGAACCGGCTCTGCGCGGGGTGGAGGATGCCGGCGTGCAGCGCTGGCTGGCGATGGCGGAGCGGCTGCTGTTCCTGATCGCCTCGGTCCATCAGGCGGAGAACAGCTTCGCGCTTGCCCGGCTGGCCGACAGCGCGGCGGCGCAATTGGCGGCGCTGGACGGCTCGGTTCCGGCGGGGGACGTGTCGGAACGGCTTGCCCGGCTGGCCGAAGGCATGCGGTCGGTGGTGGAAGGCGACCGCTCCGTCTTCCGCCAGCGGCAGGCGGAATTGCAGGCGTCGGAGATGCTGAACGGCCTGGTCGACCGCGCCAATCAGGTGTCGCTGGTCAACACCGGGCTGAACACCGGCATCTTCGTGGAGCAGACCAAGGCGGCGGAGGAAAGCCGCCAGCAGATCATCGAGGTGTCGACCACCTACACCCGCCTGTTCTTCGCCTCGGTCGGTGTGGTCGTGTTGGGGATGGTGCTGTCGGTGCTGTATGTGCGGCGCAAGGTGCTGGCCCGGCTGTGGGCGGTCAGCGAGGCGATCCGCGACCGCACCGGCGGCGGCCGGGCCGAAGTGCCGGTGACCGGCGCCGACGAGATCGGCCAGCTTGCCCGCGCCTTGCGCTTCTACATCCAGGAGACGGAGGACAAGAGCGCGGCGCTCCGCCGCAACGAGCAGTGGCTGCGCACGGTGCTGGAGGCGGCACCCGTCCCGCTGGTGATCTCCGGCCGCGCCGACGGCCAGATCCGCTTCGTCAACCGCCGCGCCGCCGACCTGTTCGAAGTGGACGAGGCCGGCGACCTGCTGGGCCGTCCGGCCGCCAGCGTCTGGTACGTTCCGCAGGTGCGCGACGAGTTCGTCCGCGACGTCTTTTCCAGCGGCCTCGCGCTCGATGTGGAAACGGAACTGGTGACCCAGTCCGGTCGCCGGCTGTGGGGGCTGCTGTCCGGCATCGCCTTCGAATTCCAGGGCGAGGAGGTGCTGCTCAGTTCGGTTGTCGACATCACCCGCCGCCGCGAGGCGGAGGAGCTGTTGCGGCGGACCCAGGCCTTCCTGGATGCGGTGATCGACAATGTGCCGAGCGTCCTCTACGTGCTGGACGGCGACAGCGGTCGTGTCTTGCTGTGGAACCGGGCGGCGGAGGATTGTTTCGGCACCCGCCGCGCCGACATCGAGAACCGTACTCTCGCCGAGGTTCTGGGGCCGGAGACCGGCAGGGCGCTTGCCGGCGGCGATCCCGGTTCGATGCGCTCGCTGGGGGTGGAGGAGCTGGTGCTTCCCCGCAACGGCGAGAACGCCGTCTTCGCCCTGCAGCGCCATCCCTTCGAATGGTCGGGCGACGGACGCTGCCGGATCATCTGCGTCGCCAACGACATCACCGCCTCGCGCCGGGCGCGCGAGGAATTGCGGCAGGCCAAGGAACGGGCGGAGCGGGCCGACGCCGCCAAGACCGAATTCCTCGCCACCGTCAGCCACGAGATGCGTACGCCGCTGAACGGCATCCTCGGCCTGTGCCGGCTTCTGCTGACCGGGCAACTGCACGCCGGGGAACGGCGCTATGCCATGTCGATCATGCGCTGCGGCCATGGACTGCTCGATCAGGTCAACGACATCCTGGATCTGCGCAAGATCGAGGACGGCAAGCTGGACCTCGACCCGGCTCCCTGCGCCCTGCTGCCGGTGCTGGAGGAGGTCGTTGCGACGGTGGAAGGACTGGCCAACGAGAAGGGGATCGACCTCGACCTCGACATCGCGCCGGAGGTCCCGGAATTGGTGATTGTCGATCGCCAGCGGCTGCGCCAGATCCTGGTGAACCTCGTCGGCAACGCGGTGAAGTTCACCGAACGCGGCGGGGTGGACCTGCGCGTCGAAATCGAACCGGCGCCGGAACGTTCCGGGTCCGGAGAGATGCTGCGTCTGGCCGTGCGCGACACCGGCATCGGTGTGCCGGCGGACCGGCGCGCCGCTATTTTCGAAAAGCTGGAGCAGGCCGATCCCACCATTGCCCGGCGTTTCGGCGGCAGCGGGCTGGGACTGGCCATCGTCCGCCACTTGCTGGATGCCATGCAGGGCAGCATCCGCGTCGACAGCGCGGAGGGGCTGGGCAGCGTCTTCACCGTCACGATTCCATTGCAGCGGGTGATCGAGCCGGCGCTTCCCGCCCGGCCCGGCCGGCTTCTGCCGATCAGCCGGGTGCGCTCGCTGGCCCTGCTGCTGGTGGAGGACGACGCGATCAACCGCGAGGTGGCGCTGGGCCTGCTGTCCGACGCCGGCCACCGCATCACCGTTGCGGAGACCGGCGAAAAGGCGCTGGAATTGGCGACCCGGCGGCGCTTCGACGCCATCCTGCTGGACATTCGCCTGCCCGACATCGACGGGCCGGAGGTGGCGCGCCGCATCCGCGCCCTGGAGGACGCCGACCGCGCGGCGGTGCCGATCGTGGCGGTGACTGCCAACGTCTTTGCCGCCGACCGCGCCCGCTACATCGCCGCCGGCATCGATGCGGTGATCGAGAAGCCGATCTTCCCGGAACGGCTGATGCACCTGCTGTCGAACGCCGTCGCCGCGCGGTCCGACGATGACGAGGAACCGGCGATCGGGATGGATCCGGCCGAGCCGCCGCCCCGTCCGCCGGTGGTGGAGGACGATGTGAACGAGGAGATTCTGGAGCGCTACATCCGCTCCCTCGGCCCCGCTCGCTTCGCCACCATCCGCGGCCTGCTGCTGGAATCGGCGCAGGACGGGTTGCCGCGCCTGACCGCCGCCGACAGCTCCGACGACGAGATCGAGGACATCGCCCACCGGCTTGCCGGCGCCGCCAGCCATTTCGGCCTGACCGCTTTCGTCGGCCTGATGCGCGCGGTGGAGGACGGCATGCGCGAAGGCCGCCGGGCCGAGGCGCAGGAGTTGGCCGCCACCGCGGAGTCGGCGTTCAGCCGCGGCCTTGCGGCGATGGATGCGGTGCGGGGTGTGCTGGAGGGGGTTTGAGGCGGGAGTTTGGCGTCCCGCCTCAATCATGAATCCTCAGGCCCCCTTGGCGGCGCGATAGGCTTCCATCAACTGGCGTCCGGCGGCGAGGATCCCCTCGCGGTCACCGTTCTTGACCAGGGTTTCATCGACCAGCTTGCCGCCGGCGCCGACGCAGGCCACGCCGGCCGCGACATAGGACGCCACGGTGGTGGCGTCGATGCCGCCGGTGGGGACGAAGCGGACGCCGGGGAAAACCGACTTCAGCGCCTTGATGTGCGCCGGGCCGACGGTGGAGGCCGGGAAGATCTTGATGGCATCGGCACCGGCGGAAATCGCGGCATGCACCTCGGTCGGGGTCAGGGCGCCCATCAGGCAGGCCACGCCATGGTCGCGGCAGGCGGCGGCCACCTTCGGCACGACGCAGGGCGAGACCACGTACTTGGCGCCGGCCTTCACCACGTCGGCGACGGCGGCGGGGGTCAGGACGGTGCCGGCGCCGATCAGGGCGCCGCCCTCGGCCGACAGCTCCTCGATCAGGCCGACGGCGCCGGGGGTGGTCATGGTGATCTCGAAGGTGCCGTACCCGGCCTCGCGCAGCCAGGTGACGGCGGTGCGCGCCAGATCGGCGGAGCTGTTGCGGATGACCGGGACGACGCCGTAGGCGACGAGTTGGTCCAGGATTTCGACGGGGTTTTGAGTGGTGGACATCAGGATTCCTCGGATTTCTTCTGGATGATTTGGGATATGGGGTTTGACGGGGAAGCCGGCCGCTCCGGCACGCGGTGGTGCCCGGCCAGGACCGCCTTGATGCGGGCCAGACGGCGGTCGAGACCCGGCGGGGCCTGCAAGCCGACCGCGACGGTCAGCACGTCGATCAGCGCCAATTGCGCCAGCCGCGAGGCCATCGGGGTGTGGACGGCGGTATCCTCGTCGACGTCGACGGTCAGGCGGATGTCCGCGCGTTCGGCCAGCGGAGTCGCGGACGCGGTGATGGCGATCACCGTGGCGCCGCCGTCGCGGGCGATGGCGGCGACGTCGAAGATCTCGTCGCTGGTGCCGGTCTTTGAAATCGCCAGCAGGGCGTCGCCGGGGCCGAGAGTCGCCGCCGCCATCGCCTGAAGATGGGCGTCGGTGCTGGCGGTGACCTGCGGCAGCAGGCGGAACAGCTTGTGATGGGCGTCCAGCGCCACCGCGCCCGACGCGCCGACGCCGACGATCTGCACCCGCCGCGCCCGCGCCAGCACACCGGCCGCCTTTTCGAGCGCGATGCTGTCGAGCCGGCCGCGCAGACGGACCAGCGCGTCGATGGAGCGGTTCAGAACCTTTTCCGCCGCACTGGCGACGCTGTCTCCAGGGGTGAGGTCGCGCACCAGCGGGGTCGGTCGGTCGCCGACCTCCTCCCGCACGGCGGAGGCCGCCAGATGCTGGGCCAGCGAGATCTTGAATTCCTGGAAGCCGCCGAAGCCGGCGGAGCGGCAGAAGCGCAGGACCGACGGTTCGCTGACCCCCGCCTTCCCGGCCAGCTGTGCCAGACTGTCGCGGACCGCGGCCTCCGGATCGGCCAGAACGGTGCGGGCCACCGCGGCTTCCGCGCGGCGCAGGCTGTCGAGGGACGAGGCGATGGTGTCGAGCATGGGAGGGCCAGCGTGGCTGCCGAGAGACAAATGTAGTTTTACTACAGAAGCGCGGCTTTGTCGACCCGCCTGTGAAGCAACGCTACATTTTGTCCGCGCACCCAGCGCCGGAAGATGTCCCGGGAGGATGGGCGCGAAGCGTCCTCTCCCGGGGCTCTCTGCGGATTTTCGATTCGCCTTACGCCGACCGCACCTGACTGAGGAAGCGGTCGATCTGCTGCTGGAGACGGCCGGTCTGGGTCGAGACCTCCTGGGCGACCGACAGGACCTCCTGCGCCGACTGGCCGGTCTGGCCGGCGGCGGTGCGGACCTGACCGATGTTCTGGGAGGCCTGGGCGGTGCCGCCCGCCGCCTGCTGAACGTTGCGGGCGATCTCCGACGTGGCGGCGCCCTGCTCCTCCACCGCCGCGGCGATGCTGGCAGCGATGTCGTTCAGGCGGCCGATGGTCAGGCCGATGCTGCGGATGGCGTTCACCGCCTCGCCGGTCGCCTGCTGCATGGCGCCAATCTGGCCGGCGATCTGCTCGGTGGCCTTGGCCGTCTGGCTGGCCAACTGCTTGACCTCCTGCGCCACGACGGCGAAGCCCTTGCCGGCCTCGCCAGCCCGCGCCGCCTCGATGGTCGCGTTCAGCGCCAGCAGGTTGGTTTGGCCGGCGATGTCGGAGATCAGGTCGAGCACCGCGCCGATGCGGCTGGCGGCCTCGTTCAGTTCGCGCATGGTGCTGTCGGTGCGGTCGGCCTCGTTTGCCGCCTTGGCGGCGATGGTCGCCGATTCGGTCACCTGCCGGGCGATCTCGCTGATCGACTGCGACAGCTCATGCGCGGCCGACGCGGCGCCATCGACGTTGACCGACGCGGTCTCCGCCGCCTCGGCGGCGCTGCCGGCCTGACGGGAGGTGTCGTCGGCGGTCGCCACCATGCCGGCGGCGGTCTGATGCATCTGGGTCGCGGCGGCCGATACGGTTTCCACCACCGTCTTCACGCCGTTCTCGAACTGGTCGGCCAGCGACAGCATGGTCTGGCGGCGTTCACCGGCGGCCCGCTGGCGTTCGGCCTCGGCGGCGGCGCGGGTGGTCTCCACCTCGCGCGCGGTGTCGCGGAAGACGAGCAGCGCCGCCCCCATCTCCGCGATCTCGTCATGGCCGCTCAGCTTGATCTCGGCGTCCAGGTCGCCGGCGGCGATCCGGCCCATTCCGGTCTTCAGGTCCATCATCCGGCGGATGACGATGCGGCCGATGTAGAGCCAGACGACCAGGATCGACACCAGGATGCTGGCGACGGCGACGGCGATCTGCATCAGCCGGCTGTTGTCCAGCATCCGGGTGGTGGCGCCGCTGGCCTCGGCGATGCTGTGCTTCTGGCCCTCGACCAGGGTGGCGATCCCCTTGGACAGGGTGGTGGTCAGGGCGTGGTTGCTCTCCAGCAGCTGGACGAAATAGCCCTGGATCAGCAGTTCCTTCTGCCTGATGGTGACCAGCGAGTTCTCGCCGATCGAATAGCCGTTCAGCAGGTCCGCCTGCTTGGAGGCGACGGCGGCCAACCGCTCCGGCAGTCCCTGGGCACCGTTGGACAGGCCGGCGAGCGACACGCCGACCCGCGTCTCGATGATCGCCAGCCGCTGGTCGTCGCTGGTCGTCGCAGCTTCCATCAGCATGTTGCGGATGTTGGCCGCCTCCGTCGTGGCGGCCATCAACGGCTTTTTCTGGGCCGTGATCTTGGACAGGGTGGCCGCCGCTTCGCGCATCGCGGCAGCATCGGCATCCGGCTCCGCCAGGGTCGAGCGGGCCTGTTCCTCGTCATTGTTCAGGACGGAGGTCCAGGGGGCGGCGAATTTCTGGATCTCCGCTTCGGCCGCCATCACCTTCGGCAGCATCGCCGTACGCTCGGCGGCGAGCGCCACCCGTTCGGCCGCCGCCTGGTCGAGCTGCACGAGGTTGTTGAGCAGCCCCTGCGACGCCTCCTCGATGGCGGCGAGCTGGTCTCCGGCGGAGCCGGTGGCGCGCAGACGGGACAGCCGGGCGTTGAATTCCTCCTTCGCCGCGGCGATGCGGGCGGAGACCGCTTCCCGCGCGGAGGCGTCGGCGGCGGAGGTCAGGGCCGGGGCCAGCGCCACCAGCCGTTCGGCCTGCTGCGCCACCGCCATGCCCTCGGTCATCGCCGGCACCGCTTCGCCGACGATGGCGTCGATGGTGGTGCGCACGTTCGCATAGCCGATCAGCGCCACGGCGGCGGCGACCAGCGTGCCGGACAGCACCACGCCGATCGCGATCATCAGCTTGGCGCGCAGCCCGGAATACCACGCGCCGCCTTTCGCGGGCGTGCCCTGGAGCATCATGCTCCGGCTATCGTTCGACATACCGTCCTCCCCCCTCGGTGCTCTCGGGCACCAGCGCTCCACACGTCACTGCGGCCGGCCGTTCCGGCTCTCGCCGCATCACCGTTTCCTCCGTCCCCATCCAGCGACTGCCGGCGGCGATGTCACGGGAAAGGAACAATTGCAAATAATTTGACCGTTCCGTGACTAGGAAAGCGCCAAAATCGCTAAGAAAGAAATAAGGAGAATCCACGATTCTTCCGCATTTCGTTGCGGATCATGCCGCATCGCAATGGACGGCAAGCCGTGCCACACGAGGATTTCACCGAAAAGGAGCACACTCTGTCGGACGCAAGTCGGAATGGTGGCGTATGTCGCGGGAAATCACATCTGATTTAGGTGATATAACAGATTTACTCGCAACCACCGGACGCACCGGCAATGAGCGGGCGGACATCGGCCAAAAAAAGGGCCGGCCTTGGGAAAGGCCGGCTCCTGCAGTCGGAGGCACTGTTGTTCCGGTGCCGCGTCAGGCGAGCGCTTCCCGCGGACCGAAGAACTCGTGGACGATCGACGACTCCGGCAGACCAAGCGCGGTCAGCGCCTTGACCACCGCGGCCATGAAGGGCTTCGGGCCGACGACATAGGCGGCCACGCCCGGCTCCTTCGGCAGCAGGTTGGCCAGACGCTCCTGGTCGAGCAGGCCGACCATGTGCGGCTTGTCGCCCGGCTGCGGCTCCGCATAGCAATAGACCGGCTTCAGCGCCTCATGCAGGGCGGCCAGCTCGTCGATCTGCTGCCGGAAGGCGTGGACCGAGCCGTTGAGCGCGGCATGCACGTAGATGACCTTGCGGCCGGCCGCCAGCGCCTGTTCGGCCAGCGGCAGGGCGGGGGTCTGGCCGACGCCGCCGGTGATCAGCAGCAGCGGGCCGGCGCCCTCGCGCAGCACGAACTCGCCGGCCGGCGGATAGACGTCGATCTCGTCACCGACCTGCACGCGGTCATGCAGGAAGCCGGACACCAGACCCTGCGGCTCGCGCTTCACCGAGATGCGGTAGTCCCGGCCGTTCGGCGAGGCCGAGAGGCTGTAGTTGCGGTGGACGGTGTCGCCGTCGACGGTCAGGCGCAAGCCGAGATACTGGCCGGGATGGAAGTCCATCACCCGCCCGCCATCGACCGGAGCCAGCCGGAACGAGGTGATGACGGCGCTTTCCGGCGTCTTCTCGACGATCCGGAAGCGCCGGGCGCCGCGCCAGCCGCCGGTCAGCGCCGCCTTGCGGGCATATTCCGTCTCCTCCGCCGCGATCAGCAGGTCGGCCAACTGCCAGTAGGCCGCGCCCCAGGCGTCGGCGACCTCGGCCGTCACCGCGTCGCCCAGCACCTTGCCGATGGCCTCCATCAGGCAGGTGCCGACGATCTTGTACTGGTCGGGGGTGATGTTGAGCGAAACATGCTTCTGCACGATGGCCTCCACCGCCGGACCCAGAACCTCGAGCCGGTCGATGTTGGAGGCGTAGGCGATGATGGCGTTGGCCAGCGCTTCCGGCTGGGCACTGCTGCGCTGGTGGCTCTGGTTGAAGACGGCGCGCACCTCGGGGAAGCGTTCGAACATCAGCGGATAGAAGGTTCCGGTGATCTTGTTGGCGTTGGCGGCAACGACGGGGGCGGTGGCCTTGATGACGGCGATCTGGGCAGGCGTCAGCATGAAGAGGGCAATCCTTTTGCGCGTCACGATGTCGCAACGGAATGGCAAACCCTGTGCCAAAGCGACGCAGCCCGGGATTCCGCACCGCACAGAAGGTGCGTTGTCAAAGCGACCGCGCACGCTATGATGTCGAATGGACAACGGAGCGGTCATTTCGACAACATCTCTTCCCCTGGAGCAAGTCGGGGCGCTGCTGCTTGCGCTGGACGATCCGGCACGGCTGTGGCCCCTGCTGCTCGACCTGATGTCCCGCCATCTGCCCTGCGACGCCTGCGCGCTGCTGCGCCATGACGGCCGCTCCGATGGCGGTAGGGCGGGGGTGGGGCTGCTGGTTCCGCTCGCCACGCGCGGGCTCAGTCCGGACACGCTCGGCCGCCGTTTCGAACTGGGCGAGCATCCCCGCCTGCAGGCGATCGCCGAAGCCGATGGCGGGCCGCTGCGCTTCCCCGCCGGCTGCGAGTTGCCGGACCCCTATGACGGGCTGATCCCCGACCTTAGCCAGCGGCTGCACGTCCATGACTGCGTCGGGGCACCGTTGAGCGTCGACGGGCGGTCCTGGGGTGTGCTGACGCTGGACGCGCTGAACGAGGGGCGTTTCGACGGCTGGGACGGGGCGATTGCCGCCTGGGCGCAGCTGACGGCCGACCTCGCGACCGCGGTGGAGCGGCGGGCGGCAGAGGACGCGGCCATGGCAGCGGATGGCGGAACGGCCTTGCGAATCCTCGACGATCCGCCGCAGGGGCTCGATTTCGCTCCCGTCGGCAGCAGTCCGGCGATGGCGGCCCTGCTGGCGGAGGTCGACAGCGTGGCGGCCAGCGACCTCGTCGTGCTGGTGCTGGGCGAGACCGGGGTGGGAAAGGAGCTGGTGGCCCGCCGGCTGCACAGCCGCTCCCCCCGCGCCGCCGGGGCGCTCGTCCATGTCAACTGCGCCGCCCTGCCGGACGCGCTGGTGGAAAGCGAGCTGTTCGGCCATATGCGCGGCGCCTTCTCCGGTGCGGTCGCCGACCGGCGCGGCAAGTTCGAACTGGCCGACGGCGGCACCCTGTTCCTGGACGAGGTCGGCGAACTGCCGCTGGCGGCGCAGGCCAAGATGCTGCGGGCGCTGCAGAACGGCGAGATCCAGCGCGTCGGCTCCGATCGCCACATCACCGTCGACGTGCGGGTGATCGCCGCCACCAACCGCGACTTGGCTGCTGAGGTGCGGGAGGGCCGCTTCCGCGCCGACGTCTATCACCGGCTCAGCGTCTATCCGCTGCGGGTGCCGCCGCTGCGCGACCGCGGCACCGACATCCTGCGGCTGGCCGGCCTGTTCCTGGAGCGCAACCGGGCGCGGCTCGGCCTGCGCAACCTGCGCCTGTCGTCGGCGGCGGAACGGCGCATGCTGGCCTATCCCTGGCCCGGCAACGTGCGCGAGTTGGAGCACGCCATCGGCAGAGGCGCCATCCGCGCCCGCGTCGCCCGTCCGCCGGACGGCGGCGTGCTGACCCTGACACCGGCGGATCTCGGGCTGGAAGTGGGGGAGGGGAGTGCGGTAGCGACAACGGCGCAGCGGCCCCGCCCGCCGGAACCGCCGGACCTGCCCGAACTGCCGTTGCGCGATGCGGTGGAGGACCTCGAACGCCGGATGATCCGCGAGCATCTGGCCCGCCACGACGGAAACTGGGCGCAGGCGGCACGGTCGCTCGGGCTGGACCGCAGCAACCTGTTCCGTCTCGCCCGGCGGCTGGGGCTGCGCGAATGAGCGCGGAGGGGCTGTCCTGGCGGGCGGAGATCGACGCGCTGGTCTTCCGCCCGACCGGCCATGGCGGCTGGTGCGCCGTCCACCGTCTGGCCTTCCGCGCCCTGCTCGATAATCGGAACCCGGCGCCGGAGGACTGCCTCGCCTACGCAGGCGCAAACCGTAGAGCGTTCGAGGCCGCGGCGGCTGACAAGATCGCAAGGCGCGGCTACGACGCCGCGGCCAGCCTGCATCTGACCAGCCGCGATGTCGCCCGCTTCCTCTAGAACCCCATCTGCCGCGGCATCCACAGCGCCAGATCCGGCCACAGGATCACCGCCACCACCACCAGCAGCATGGTGACCAGCGGCCACATCACCCAACGCAGGGTGCTTTCCATCGAACAGCCGGTCATGCGGCAGGCCACCATCAGGTTGACCGCCATCGGCGGGGTGAATTGACCGACGGCGATCATCAGGGTCAGGATGACGCCGAACCAGGTCAGGTCCCACTTGTAGGCGGTGGCGATCGGGATCAGCAGCGGCAGCAGGATGATGAAGATCGAGATGCCGTCCAGGAAGGTGCCGATGATGGTCAGCATCACCACCAGCAGCGCCATCACGCCATATTCGCCAAGGCCCGAGTGGATGATGGCGTCGGCGATGGGGTCGATCACCGACAGGGTGCTCAGCGCCCAGCCGAACACGCTGGCCAGCGCGATCACCGTCAGGATGATGGCGGAGATCTCCGCCGCCTCCACCAGCATGGAATAGAGGTCGCGGAAACGGATGGTGCGGTAGACCACCATGCCGAGCAGCAGGCCGTAGGCCACCGCGATCACCGCCGCCTCGGTCGGGGTGAAGATGCCGAGCCGCAGGCCGCCCAGGATGATGACCTTGGCGAACAGGCCCAGCGATGCGTCCCACAGGCTGCGCCAGAAGGGCGGGCGCGGCTCGTGCGACAGCTTGGCGCCCAGGTTGTGTTTCCGCGCCAGCCAGAAGACCGGGATGATCAGGGCGAGGCCGGCCAGCGTGCCGGGGATGATGCCGGCGGCGAACATCGAGGTGGTCGGGGCGGCCGGCACCAGCACGCTGTAGATGATCAGCGCGACCGACGGCGGGATCAGGATGTCGGTGGCCGCCGCCGCGGCGATGACGCTGGCGATGTAGGGGCGGGGATAGCCGGCGCGGATCATGCTCGGCGCCATCACGCCGCACACCGCCGCGGCGATGGCCGGGCCGGATCCGGAGATGCCGCCCATCATCATCGCCACCACCACCGCGATGATCGCCAGCGCGCCCTTGCCCTGGCCGACGATGGCGGTGGCGAAGCGCACCAGCTTCTGCGCAACGCCCGAGCGGTCGAAGATGGTGCCGGCCAGGACGAACATCGGGATGGTCAGCAGCGGATATTTGGCGATGCCGGTATAGACGCTGGTGGGGACCGAGATGACGCCCAGATGGGCGAAGGCGATTGCGGCGGTGCCGGCCAGCCCCAGGGCGGCGGCGATCGGCACGCCCGCCAACATCATGACCAGGAAGGAGCCGAAGAGGAGGGTGGTGATCACGGCTCACCCTCCGGGATATGTCCGGTTTCCAGCGGTTCGGTGCCGCGATGGATGCGGATCATGCGGCCGATGGTGCGGGCCAGCACCACCAGCGACAGCACCGGCAGCCAGATCGTGTAGATCCATTGCGGCAGCCCCAGTGCCGGCGAAGTCACCTCGAACCGGTAGTCGTCCCAGGTCGTCCAGGTGCCGTAGACCACCAGCAGCCCGTACATCAGCGCGACGCAGGCCATGGCGAACTGCTCCGTCCGGCGGCGGTTGGTGGGCGACAGCTTGTCGGTGATGAAGGTGATGCGGATGTGCCGATCCTTCACCACCGCGGCCGACGCGCCGAGGAAGGTCAGGATAACCATCAGCGCGATCGAATATTCCTCGGTGAAGGCGAAGGAAACGTCGGTCAGATAGCGCACCACGACGTTGGCGAAGGTGATCAGCGCCACCACCCCCATGGTGATGGCGACCAGCACCTCTTCGATGCCCAGGGGGACGCGGGGTTTCGGCACCGGCCGGACGACGGTGGGGTCGTGATCGCTCATATTGCCAGGGTCCAGATGGAGGGAGCGGGATTATTCCCTTCACCTGTCAATCAATGCAAGAAACGATCTCTCCGACGGATTAATCCGCCGGCATGCCGGCCATCCGATCTTCGCAGGGCGTCTCTTCATACAGCGGGATCCGCAGGGTGAAGACGCTGCCCCCGCCCAGCCGGCTGTCCACTGTTACTGTTCCGCCGTGCAGGGCGGCGATGCGGCGGACCATGTTCAGCCCGACGCCGCTGCCCGCCGCCGTGCCTGTGTTGGACGCGCGGAAGAAGCGGTCGAACACCCGCTCCCGCTCGCTGTCCGGAATGCCGATGCCCTGGTCGGCCACGGACAACGCCAGATGCGATTGCGCCAGATGCGATTGCCCGTCCGGCCCTTGTTCGCTCCAGGCGCGCAGCCGGACCGGCGTGCCGGCAGGCGAATATTTCAGCGCGTTGTTCAGCAGGTTGTGGACGCAAAGCTCCAGCATCGGGCCGTCGCCGGTCATCCGCTCCGGACAGCCGTCCAGCTCCAGCTCGATCCGCCGGCCGGGCGCGGCGTCGCCCTGGGCCGAGGCGGCGGCGCGCAGCAGGGCCGGCAACTCCAGCGGATCGCGGCGGAGCGCGAAGGCGGGGTCGTTCAGCCGGTCGTCGGCAAGGCAGGTCTCCAGGATATTGACCTGCCGGCGCACGGCCCGGCGGATCTTCTCCAGCCGCGGCAGCATGCCGGGAGCCTTCACCTCCGCATCCATCAGCAGAAGCTGGGCGGCGCCGTCGATGATGGCGAGCGGGGTCTTGAACTCGTGCGCTGCCATCGACAGGAAGCCGTTCAGCGCCCGCTTGGCCTCCTGCTCCGCCATCAGCCGCTCCTCCGCCTCCAGCCGGGCGAGGTCGAGGCGCCGCACGGTGTCCTCCAGCCGCATCTCGGCCCGGCGGCGGTGGGTGACGTCGCGCAGCATCAGCAGGCAGCCGACCTTGCGCGCCGCAACCCGCCCGCCGGCGTTGCCGGAGGTGAGCGGGACGCGCGTCGCCTCGAAACTGCGCAGGGTGCCGTCGCTCTCCAGGGTCAGCGGCGCCGGCAGGGCGATGTCCCGCGGCGACAGCGCCGACAGGCCGGGGAGGTCGGCCAGCCGGCGGCCGATCGGCGTGCCGTCGGGCACCAGTGCCAGGGCGGCCGGGTTCGCCTCCACCACGGTGCCGTCGGCATCGAGCACCAGCACCGGATCGGGCACCGCATCCAGCAGGGCGTCGCGGGCGACCGGCAGCAGGACGAACAGGCGCCGCCGGGTGATCAGCCAGTAGAACACCGCGCCCATCAGCAGGAAGCTGAAGGGAGTGGGGTCGAAGTCGAACAGGGTCAGGTTGCCGGTGACATAGCCGACATTCGCCACCCACGGCACCGCCATAGCCACCAGGAAGCCCAGGTAATGGGTGCGGTAGGCCGGCGTGGCCCGGTGGATGCCGCTGGCGGTGACGACGATGCTCATCACCATGAAGGCATAGAGATAGATGGTGACGGCGAAGAACAGCAGGCCGTGGCTGTAGACCAGCGCGGCGCCCGGCGCCTCGCTGATCGGTTGGATCGCCGTATAGATCAGTCGATGGGCATCGTTGGTCAGCGCCGCCGCCCAGGTGAGCAGTCCCACCACGACCGGCACCAGCCGCCAGCGCGCCGCCAGCTCCTCCCGCGTGTACGACCACAGGAACAGCGCCCAGAAGCTGGGGGTGCAGACGATGCCGAACCAGGCCATCTCGGCCCAGAACAGCTTGTCCGTCGGGGCCGGGACGATGGTTTCGACGGCGGCGGCCGTCGCCCACCAGGAAGCGGACAGCTGCATCGCCACGAAGTTGAATCGTCCGGGAAAGGGCGGCAGAGCCCAGCTGCGCCACGCCGTCCACAGGGTCGCCAGCACCGCGGCAAGCAGGAGAAGGGCCGGCAGGGTCAGCATGGCTGAACGGAGGGGACGGGCAAGATGACTCCGGAAAGCGCTACGGGCCGCAGCATGGACCGGCCGGCTGCGACTCCGCAAGAGCCTGCGGCAACGTGATCGGCATTGTCCCAAGGGGCTCTCGGCCATTGCGGAATCCGGGCGCGGTCCCGATAACACGGGATGTGCGAGGATCAGGGGAGCGGCCAGGGTGACGGAACGGGCGGAAGGCGGCCGGCGAGGCGGAGCGGACATGGCGGCGGTTCCCCTGGAGGGCGACGCCTTCGCCGGGAACGCGGCGCTGCTGCGCAGCCGCGCCATCCCGTCGCTGTTCGAGGCGCTGGAAACCCAGTCCGAGGGCACGGTGGCGGTCGACCGCGACGCGCGGGTGGTGTGGATCAACGAGAAATACGCCCGCATGCTCGGCATCTCCGACCCCGCCGAGGCCATCGGCCGCGAAGTGGAGGAGATCATCCCCCATTCGCAGATGCGTCAGGTGCTGGCGACCGGCCAGCCGATCCTGCTCGACCTGATGCTGTTCGGCACCCAACGGCTGGTGGTGACGCGCTTCCCGCTGACCGACGACGCGGGCAAGGTGATCGGCGCCGTCGGCTTCGTCCTCTATGACAGCCTGCACCGGCTGAAACCTCTGCTGGCCGAGCTGTCGCGGCTGGAGGCCGAACTGGCGGCGACCCGGCGCCGGCTCGACGAGGGGCGGCAGCCGCGCTACACGCTGCAAAGCTATGTCGGCGACAGCCCGGTCTGCCTGGAGGTCAAACGCAAGGCCCGCCTCGCCGCCCGCACCGATGCGCCGATCCTGCTGCTGGGCGAGACCGGGACCGGCAAGGAGCTGATCGCCCAGGCCATCCATGGCCTGTCGGCGCGCAGCGGCCGGTCCTTCGTCGGCGTCAACGTGGCGGCGATCCCGGAAACGCTGCTGGAGGCGGAGTTCTTCGGCGCGGTGCCCGGCGCCTATACCGGGATGGACCGCCGGGGCCGGGAAGGCCGCTTCAAGACCGCCGACGGCGGCACCCTGTTCCTGGACGAAATCGGCGACATGCCGCTGGGGCTGCAGGCCAAGCTGCTGCGGGCATTGCAGGAGCAGGAGATCGAACCGCTGGGCTCCGACCGTCCGGTGAAGGTGGATGTCCGGGTGATCGCGGCGACGAACGTCGATCTGGAGCAGCGGATCCGCGACGGCCGTTTCCGCTCCGACCTTTATTATCGGCTGAACGTGCTGCCGATCCGCCTGCCGGCCCTGGCGGAGATGGGCGGCGGGCTGGAAGCCATCGCAGAATCTATTCTTCAAGAGATCGCCGCCCGCAGCGGCCTTTCCCTGCGCGGCCTGACCCCGGAAGCGGTGGAGGCGCTGGGCCGTCACCGCTGGCCCGGCAATGTGCGCGAACTGCGCAACGTGCTGGAGCGCACCTGTCTGCTGACCGACAACCGCCGCCTGACCGCTGCCGACCTCGCCGAGGCGCTGCCGGATCTTGGCGACGTCCAAACAGCAGAGGCGGCGCGTCCGGCGCCGGTCCGGGCGCTGGTTCATGCGACGCCGCAGCCCGTGCCGGGCTATGACGAGGCTTTCGACGAGTTCGAGCGCGGGCTTCTCGGCCGTGCGCTCGCGGCCAGCGGCGGCCGGGCGACGGAGGCGGCACGGGTGCTCGGCATCTCCCGCGCCGCCTTCTACAAGAAACTCGCCCGTTTGGGGATGCGGGGAGAAGGCAAAATCCCCCTCTCCCCCCCGGGGAGAGGGTCGGGGTGAGGGGGATGCACGGCGTGGCTTTCCCGAGAATCCTCGCGGTGCGCCCCCCTCACCCTAACCCTCTCCCCGCTTTCGGCGGACCAAAGGTCCGCCTGTCGCGTCAGCGCAAACGAAGTTTGCGCGTGAGCGGGGGGAGAGGGGATCTTGCCGACGTTGAAACGCGTCCGCCTCACATCGGCAGTTGCTTCACCGCCGCGACGGCGGTCATCACGCCGCGGATTTCCGCCAGACCGCGCAGGCGGCCGATCATCGGATAGCCGGGGTGGGTCGGCTTGCCCACATCGTCCAGCAGTTCGTGACCGTGGTCGGGGCGGAAGGGCAGGCGCCAGTTGTCGTTGCCGGCGTCCTGGCGGCGCTTCTGTTCCTCCAGCAGGGTGGTGACGACCGACACCATGTCGACGTCGCCGCCCAGATGGTCGGCTTCCTCGAAGGACCCGTCCGGCTCCTTGGCGACGTTGCGCAGATGGACGAAGTGGATGTCCTCGACGAAGCGCTTGGCCATCGCCGGCACGTCGTTGGTCTGGCCGGCGCCCAGCGAGCCGGTGCAGAAGGTCAGGCCGTTGTTCGGCGACTTCACCGCGTTGATCAGGTGGGCGAGGTCGTCCTCGGTGCTGACGATGCGGGGCAGGCCGAACAACGGGCGGGGCGGGTCGTCGGGATGGATCGCCATGCGGATGCCGACCTCCTCCGCAGTCGGAATGACCTCGCGCAGGAAGCGGGCCAGCGTCTCGCGCAGGCCGTCGGCGGTCATGCCGTTGAAGCGCGCGATCATCTTGCGCAGACCGGGAATGTCGTAGCGGTCATAGGCGCCCGGCAGGCCGGCCATGATGTTGGTCAGCAGCTTCGCCCGGTCGCTTTCGGAAGAGCGGTCGAACCACTCTTTGGCCTTGGCGAGAACCTCCGGCGCATGGTCCTCCTCGGCGCCCGGACGCTCCAGCATGTAGACATCGAAGGCGGCATGTTCATGGGCGTTGAAGCGCAGCGAGGTGCCGCCGCCCGGCAGCGCCGCCGCCAGCTCCGTCCGCGTCCAGTCCAGCACCGGCATGAAGTTGTAGCAGATGGTGGTCACGCCGCAGGCTGCGAGGTTGCGCATCGACTGGCGGTAGTTGTCGAACAGCTCGGTCAGGTCGCCCTCGCCGATCTTGATCGCCTCGTGCACCGGCAGGCTCTCGGTCACGGTCCAGCTGAGGCCGAGTTCCTTGTCGGACTCGATCATCGCCTTGCGCTTCTGGATTTCCTCAACCGACCAGACGACGCCGTAGGGGATGTGGTGCAGGGCGGTGACCACGCCGGTGGCGCCGGCTTGGCGGATGTGGTTCAGCTTGATCGCGTCTTCGGGACCGAACCAGCGCCAGGATTGTTCCATGGCTGCGAACTCCTTCGAAAGAGGGGGCTTTGGAATTTGGAAAATCAGCGGAAAAGCAGGCTCGGCAGCCACAGCGACAAGGCCGGGATGTAGGAGACCAGGAACAGGATCAGGATGTTGCAGAGCAGGAAGGGCCAGATTGCCTTGGTGATCGCACCCAGCGAGATCTTCGCGATGTTGGCCGCGACGAACAGGCAGACGCCGACCGGCGGTGTGGTCAGGCCGATCATCAGGTTCAGCACGGCGAAGGTGGCGAAATGGATCGGGTCGATGCCGACCTGGGTCGCCACCGCCAGCAGCGGCGGGAACAGGATGATCAGCGCGGCAATCGTCTCCATGAAGGTGCCGACGATCAGCAGCAGGATGTTGATCAGCAGAATGATCAGGTACTTGTTGGTGGTCAGCGCCAGCATCGAGGCGGCGATGGCCTGCGGGATCTGTTCGCTGGTCAGGATCCAGCCGAAGACGTTGGCGAGGCCCACCAGCAGGATCAGCCCGCCGGCTCCGATTGCGCTTTCCAGCAGGATCGCCGGCAGCTGGCGCAGTTTGAAGCCCTTGTAGACGAACAACCCGATGACGAAGGCATAGAGCGCCGCCACCACCGACGCCTCGGTCGGGGTGAAATAGCCGCCGACGATGCCGAACAGGATGATCGCCGTCATCAGCAGCGCCCAGAAGGCGCCGCGGCTGGCGCGCAGCAGTGCGCCGAAGCCCTGCCAGGGTTCCTTCGGATAGTTGCGCGCCCGCGCCAGGATCCAGACCGTCAACATCATGCCGATGCCCAGCAACAGGCCCGGAATGGCGCCGGCCATGAACATCTTGCCGACCGACAGACCGGTCAGGGTGCCGACGATGATCATCGGCACGCTGGGCGGGATGATCGGTCCGACGGTGGAGGCGGCGGCGGTGACGGCGGCGGCGAAGGGCGCGTCGTAGCCGGACTTGCGCATCGCCGGGATCATCACCGCGCCGATGGAGGCGGTCTCCGCCACCGCGGTGCCGGAGATGCCGGCGAACACCATCGACCCCGTCACGTTGGCAAGGCCGAGGCCGCCGCGGATATGGCCGACCAGCCGGTTGCTGAACAGCACGATCTGGTCGGTGATGCCGCCGCCGTTCATCAGATTGCCGGCCAGCACGAAGCCGGGGATGCAGAGCAGGACGAAGCTGTCCATGCCCGCATACATGAACTGCGGAACCACCGCGAGGTCGATGTCGCTGCCGACCAGATAGACCGCCGAGGCGCCGCCCAGCGCGATGCCGACCGGCGCGCCCAGGATCAGCAGGATGGCGAAGGTGAGGAACAGTGCGGTGACCATCAGACGGTTTCCCCATGGCTGGGCGGCGCGGAATCGCGCCCGAGCCCGGCCAGCCGGGCTATCGAGAAGAAGGCGAGCGACACCGGGATGATCAGCGTCACGACATAGACCCAGATCATCGGAACGTTGATGGAGCGCGCCCGCTCGCCGACGCTGCCGACGACATAGTCCCAGGCGCCGGGGATGATGGCGACGGCGAAGACCAGGATCGCCACATCGACCAGCCGGGCGACGGCCCATTGCAGCGGCCTGGGCAGCAGCAGGATGAACATGTCGACGTTCACCAGTTCGCCGCGCAGCAGGGCCAGCCCGCAGGAGAAGGCGACGAGATGGACAAGCGCGAAGCGGGCCACCTCTTCCGTCCAGGGCGGCGAGGGGAAACCGGGGACGCGGCCCAGCACCTGGATGGTCACGACGACGATGAGGACGCCGATGGCCGCCAGGGTTCCCCAGCGGCAAAGAGCGGATACAGCCGCCACCGCGGCGGAAAAGGCGTTGCGCATCGGACAGGCTCATGCGGTTGGGGGAGGGCGAACCCTAGATATCCCCCTCTCCCCCCTGGGGAGAGGGTCGGGGTGAGGGGGATGCATTGCGTGCCTTCCCAAGAGTCCTCGCCGCGCGACCCCCTCACCCTAACCCTCTCCCCGGGGGGGAGAGGGGATCTTCCCGGGACGGGAGAGGACTTCGGTTCCCGCTCACTTCACCGCGAGGATTTCGTCGTAGATCGGCTTGATCTCCGGCGACAGCGCCGCGACGACGGCCGGGCGGCCCTTCTCGGCGAAGGCGGCCTTGTCGACGGTGATGAACTCCATGCCCTTGGCCTTCAGGTCGGCCGCCAGCTTGGTCTCGTCCTCGATGAACAGCTTGCGCTCGGCGGCCTGGGCGGCCTTGGCGGCTTCCATGATGGCGGCGCGCTGTTCGGCCGGCATCTTGTTCAGCTTCTTCGAGCCGCCGACCAGATAGATCCAGCTGATGACGTGCTCCGTCAGGTTCACGTATTTCTGGACTTCGTAGAAGCTCGCCGACTTGATCAGGGCCAGCGGGTTCTCCTGCGCCTCGATGGTGTCGTTCTGCAGGCCGGTGAAGACCTCCGAGAAGGCCATCGGCGTCGGCTTGGCGCCCAGCCCCTGCCAGAAGGACACGAACAGCGGCACGTTCGGCACGCGCATCTTCAGGCCGTTCAGCTCGTCCGGCGACTTGATCGGGCGCTTGCTGGTCAGGTTGCGCGGGCCGCGGGCGAAGTAGGTCAGCGGGACCAGCTGGGTCTTCTGCTCGATGGCGTCCGCGATCTTCTTGCCCGGCTCGCCGGTGACGACCTTGTCGAGATGGTCGAGGTCGCGGATGGCGTAGGGAACCGCCAGCAACGCCGCGGCCGGCGCCCAGTTCTGCAGCGATTCACCGGTGATGGTGAAGTCGATGGTGCCGAGCTGGATACCCTTGATCAGGTCGGTTTCCTTGCCGAGCTGCTCGTTGGGGAACACCTTGACCTCGACCGCGCCGTTGGTGCGCTTGGCAACTTCCTCGGCGAAGACCAGCGAGGCCTTGTGCCAGACATTGTCCTCGTTGGCGAGGTGGCCGAGCTTCAGCGTCGTCTTGGCCTGGGCGCGGACGATGGCCGGCGCGGTGATGCCGCCCAGCAGCGTCGCACCGGCGGCGATGCCGGCGCCGAGACCGATGGTCTTGGCCAGCGTGCGGCGCGAGATCGGGGTCTTGCTGTTCATCCTGGTGTCCCTCCGTTATGGGCGGATCAGGTCCGCCATTGTTTGACGTGTGGCTGCGGTTCGGCGGTCAGAGGTATTGGGCCTTGCGGCCCTTCCGTCGGGCGTCATCCCCGCGAAGGCGGGGATCCAGGCTTCGCCGGCAGAGCCGCCTTTCGGAAGGTCTGGATTCCCGCCTTCGCGGGAATGACGGCCGAGAAAAGCTCACGAACTCTCAGCCTTCGAAGTCGAGCTGGACCTTGATGGTGCTGGACGGGTCGTTTTCGATCAGGGCGAAGGCGCTCGCCGCATCGGCGATCGGGAAGACCTGGGTGATCATCGCCGCAGGATTCAGCTTGCCGCTCTCCAGCCAGTCGATGACCTGCGGCAGCAGGCGGCGGTTCAGGCGGGAACCGACCAGGGTCAGCTCCTTCTTCACGATCTCCTGCTGGCTGATGTTGCAGGGGGCGGGGGAGAAGCCCAGCAGGCCGATGCGCGCCGCCGGGCTGGCGAGGCGGCAGGCCTCCTCCAGCAGGGCCGGCACGCCGGCGCCGTCGATCACCACCGTCGGACCCAGCCCGTCATTCTCGTCGCGCACCGCGTCGGGCACCGACACGCGCGCGGAGTTGAGGACGACATCGGCGCCGAACTCCTTCGCCCGTTCCAGCCGTTTGTCGTCCAGGTCGGCGACGATGCAGCGGGCGCCGTGCAGCTTGGCGACCTGCACCACCGTCAGCCCGACCGTCCCGGCGCCATAGACCAGCACCGTGTCGTCGGGCCCGATGCCTGTGCGCGACAGCACGTTGGCGGCGATCGACAGCGGCTCCGCCAGTGCGGCAAGCGAGATGGGCAGGTCGGAGCGCACCTTGATGGCGTTGGCCGCCGGCACCACGACATGGTTGCGGAAGCCGCCGTCGCGATGGACGCCGAACACCTCCAGATTGGCGCAGACATTGGTGCGCCCGGCGCGGCAGGCATAGCAGCGGCCGCAAGACACCACCGGATCGACCACGACATGGTCGCCGACCGCGACGTTGCCCACGCTGTCGCCGACCGCCTCGACCGTGCCGGCGAACTCGTGGCCGATGACTCGGGGATAGACCGCGAAGGGGTTGGAGCCGTGGTAGATGTGCAGGTCCGACCCGCAGATCCCGGCGCGCTGGACGCGGACCAGCACCTCGCCGGCCTTGACCGGCCCGGAGTCGGGGGCGCTTTCGGGGCGGAGCGCCAGCACATGCGGCTTTTCGACGGTCAGGGCAACCACGGGAACACTCCCTATAGAAGATGATGCTGTGAAGCGGGATCAGGCGGTCGCGGCGACCACGGCGCGGGCGCCCTCGGCGAACAGACGCTTGAGCGCGGCGGTGACCGGTTCGGTGAAGCGCGGGTCGCGCGGCAGGTCGTCACCGAACACCGCTGACAGGCCGAACAGCGCCTCGGCCAGCCGGTCGGGGTTGCCGGCGGTTGATGCGGCGATCTCCGCCAGTTTGGCGGCCATCGGGTCGCGCACGTCGATGGGCTTACCCGCCTCGTCGGTGCCGGCGACGTAGCGCATCCAGGCGGCGACGGCCAGGACCAGCCGGTCGATGGTTTCGCCGGCGGCCAGCCGGTCGCGGATCGGGTTCAGCAGACGCTGCGGCAGCTTCTGCGTGCCATCCATGGCGATCTGCCAGGTGCGGTGGCGAAGCGCCGGATTGCGGAAGCGGGCGATCAGCGCGTCCTTGTACTGCTCCAGATCGGCACCGGGCGGCATGTGCAGCGTCGGCCCGGTCTCGCGGTCCATCAGGTTGCGGACCAGCGTGGCGAAGGCGGGATCGGCCATCGTGTCCGACACCGTCTCGTAGCCCGCCAGATATCCCAGATAGGCAATGGTGGAATGGCTGCCGTTCAGCAGCCGCAGCTTCATCGTCTCATAGGGATGGACGTCGGCGACCAGTTCCACCCCCACCGTCTCCCAGGCCGGGCGGCCGGCGGGGAAGCGGTCCTCGACCACCCATTGCGTGAAGGGCTCCGTCACCACCGGCCAGGCATCCTGCACGCCGAGCGACTGGGATACGCGGGCGCGGTCGGCCTCGGTGGTGGCGGGGACGATGCGGTCGACCATGCTGTTGGGGCAGGCGACCGTCTCCGCCACCCAGGCGCCGAAATCGGCACCGCGCAATTCGGCGAAGCGGCGCAGGATGCGGGCGACTGTGTCGCCGTTGCTCGGCAGGTTGTCGCAGCTCAGCACGGTGAAGGGCGGCAACCCGGCGGCGCGGCGGCGGGCCAGCGCCTCGATCAGGAAGCCGATGGCGGTGCGCGGCTTGGCGGGGTTGTCCAGGTCGTGGCGGATGTCGGGATGGCCCTCGTTCAGCGCGCCGGTCGCCGGATCGTGGCAATAGCCCTTCTCCGTCACCGTCAGGGTGACGATGCGCACCGACGGGCGGCACATCCGCTCCAGCACCGCTTCCGGATCCTCATGCGCCACCAGCAGTTCCAGCAGGCAGCCGATCACCCGCAGCCGCTCCCCCTCCGCGTCGCGCACGGCGACGGTGTAGAGCCCGTCCTGCGGTTCCAGGGCGTCGCGGGTGTCGGGGCTGCGCAGGCTGACCCCGGCGATGCCCCACGCCCCGAACTGCGTCTCCAGCAGCGCGTCGGTGTAGGCCGCCTGATGGGCGCGCTGGAAGGCGCCGACGCCGAGATGGACGATGCCGATCTCCAGATCCCTGCGGTCATAACCGGGCCGCGCGACCGCCGCCGGCAGGGTCGACAGGACGGAATCGCCAAGGCGCCGGGACGGGGTGCCGGAAGGGGAAGAGGACGATGCGGGCGTTTGCATGGGAGCGGTTTCCTTCCTGGCGAGCCGCAAGCTCACATTCTTGTATGGTAGTATGTCACGAGTATCGGAGAAGGGCAACCCGGATTGTTCCCTGGACGAACTGATCTCTCCGACCATGCCGTCGATGGAGGCTGATGAACCACGCCGGACCGTCCCTCACCGTCCCCCTGAAAGCTGTGCCGCTCAGCGCGCTCCGGCAACCCTCGCGCGGCCCGCATTTCGGGAGGTCGCCCTCTGGGGCGGCGGAGGGGCGGCGTCATCGAGGGTGAACAGGTCGGGGAATTTGCTCTCCAACTCGGGCAGGGAGGTCAGGATCTCGCGCAGGTGCAGGCCCATCGCCGCCTCCGCCTTCACGGGGTCGCGGGCGACGATGGCCTCGACCACCGCCTGATGCTGCGAGATCAGCCGGCGGATCGGCGTGGCGTACGGGACGCTGAGATAGCGGACGCGGTCCATCTGGGCCTTCGTCTCCTCGACGATACGCCATGCATAGTCGCACTCCGCCCCGATGGCGATGGTCCGGTGGAAGGCCTCGTCCAGCTCCAGGAAACGCACCGGGACCGCCTCGTCGGCGATGTCCCACTGGGCCTTGAGGTTGTCGCGCAGTTCGGCGATGCCGGCCGGCGTGATGGTTTCGCAGGCCTTGCGCACCACGGCGGTCTCCACCGCCTCGCGCACGAAGCGGGCGTCGAGCACCTGCTTGACCGAGATCTTGACGACGAAAGTCCCACGCTGCGGCCGGATGGTCAGCAGTCCCGACTCGCTCAGCTTGATGAAGGCTTCGCGCACCGGCTGGCGGCTGACGCCGAGCTGGTCGGCGATCTCCTGCTCGGACAGGGCTTGACCTGGGCGGAACTGCATCGTCACGATGGCTTGGCGAAGCACCCGGTACACGCGCCGCGCGATCGGCTCGCTGGAGTCCACGTCGATCTTGCTCAGCATCGCTTTTCCACCCCTAAGCCCGCCCGATCCGGTCGAGGGACCATCGGCTGGCGGCAACAACAATTCAAGGATACTACCATACTAGTTAACAAGCAAGCCCCTCGGTTCCGAAGGGCCCTATGCGACGTCGCATTTCTCAGCGCTGCGAATTATGGAAATCATTTCGCACCAGCACACGGACGGTTGAAACTTCTGACAGAATGGGCATGCTGTCGCCGATGGTCTGACCACTTCGCGTGCAGGGGGATTCTCCTGCCCGGACTTTGATCATCCCCATTCAGTATCCGGCGTTCGCGCATCGACCCGTATCCGTCCATCCTCGACCAGGAAACCGTCGCCCATGTCCGCCATCCTGCTGCAGGAAAGTTCCGAGACGAAGGACCAGCCGCTCCGCGAAGACATCCGCCTGCTGGGGCGCATCCTGGGCGACACCGTCCGCAGCCAGGAGGGGGAGGCGGTGTTCGACATCGTCGAGCGGATCCGCCAGACCTCCATCCGCTTCCACCGCGAAGAGGACCAGGGCGCCCGCAAGGAGCTGGAGGCGATCCTGAACAGCCTGTCGCCACCGCAGACGGCGCGGGTGGTGCGGGCCTACAGCTTCTTCTCGCACCTCGCCAACATCGCCGAGGACCAGCACCACATCCGCCGCACCCGTGCCCATGCGCTCGCCGGGTCGGCCCCGCGCGAGGGCACCATGGCCCATGCGCTGGACGAGGCGGCGAAGGCCGGCGTCACCACCCAGCAGCTGAAGGAGTTCTTCGACGGCGCGCTGGTCAGCCCGGTGCTGACCGCCCACCCGACCGAGGTGCAGCGCAAGAGCATCCTGACCGTGCAGATGGCGGTCGCCAAGCTGCTGGCCGAGCGCGACCACGGGCCGATGACGCCGGAGGAGGAGGACACCAACCTCGAATCGCTCCAGCGCGCCGTGCTGACGCTGTGGCAGACCGCGATCCTGCGCGCCACCAAGCTGGCGGTGACGGACGAGGTGGCGAACGGCCTGACCTTCTACGACTACACCTTCCTGCGCGAGATGCCGCGCTTCTACGCCCAGCTTGAAGACCATCTGCGCAAGACCGACCCGTCCTGGGCGACGACGGAGCTGCCGTCCTTCCTACGCATGGGCAGCTGGATCGGCGGCGACCGCGACGGCAACCCCTTCGTCACCGCGCCGGTGCTGCGCCAGGCGATGCGGATGCAGAGCACCCGTGCCCTGCAGTTCTACCTGGACGAACTGCACACGCTGGGGTCGGAGCTTTCGCTGAGCACCCGCGTCATCGACGTGTCGGAGCCGTTGCGCCAGCTGGCCGAACGCTCGCCCGATCCTTCGCCGCACCGCAAGATGGAACCGTACCGCCGCGCCATCTCCGGCCTCTATGCGCGGGTCGCCGCGACGCTGCGGACGCTGGACGGGCTGGAGGCGCCGCGCCACGCCGTGGGCGAAGCGCCGCCCTACCTGTCCCCGGCGGAATTCGGCGCCGACCTCGACATCATCGACCGTTCGCTGACCGTCAACGGCTCGGCGGCACTTGCCAAGGGCCGGCTGCGCCACCTGCGGCGCGCCGTCGACCTGTTCGGCTTCCATCTGGCCAGCATCGACCTGCGCCAGAACTCCGACGTGCATGAGCGCACGGTGGCGGAGCTGCTGTCCTTCGCCGACGCCGACGTCGATTACAAGGCGCTGTCGGAGGACGAGCGGATCGAACTGCTGGTCCGCGAACTGGAGACCAACCGCCCGCTGGCCTCGCGCTACGCCGATTATTCGGAAGAGACGAACTCCGAACTGGACATCCTGCGCACCGCCGCCGATGCCCGCGCCCGTTTCGGCGCCGATGCGGTGGTGAACTGCGTCATCTCCAAGACCGACGGCGTGTCGGACATCCTGGAGGTCGCCGTCCTGCTGAAGGAAGCCGGGCTGCTGCGGCCGAAGGAAAAGGCGCTGGACCTGAACATCGCGCCGCTGTTCGAGACCATCGGCGACCTGCGCAACTGTGCGGCCACCATGGACCGGCTGCTGTCGATCCCGACCTACCGGCGCTTCCTGGAAAGCCGCGGCAACCTGCAGGAGGTGATGCTCGGCTATTCGGACAGCAACAAGGACGGCGGCTTCCTCACCTCCGGCTGGGAACTGTACAAGGCCGAAATCGCGCTGGTCGAGGTGTTCGCCAAGCATGGCGTGCGTCTGCGGCTGTTCCACGGCCGCGGCGGCTCGGTCGGCCGCGGCGGCGGCCCCAGCTATCAGGCGATCCTGGCCCAGCCGGCCGGCGCCGTGCAGGGCGCCATCCGCATCACCGAACAGGGCGAGGTCATCGCCGGCAAATATTCCAACCCGGAAGTCGGCCGCCGAAACCTGGAAACGCTGGCGGCGGCGACGCTGGAAGCCACGCTGCTGCACCCGGAATCGGCGGCTCCGTGCACCGATCTGTTCCTCCAGACCATGGAAGAGCTGTCGGAGCATGCCTTCAAGGCCTATCGCGGGCTGGTCTACGAGACCGAGGGCTTCGAGAAGTATTTCTGGGAATCGACGGTGATCGGCGAGATCGCCAACCTCAACATCGGCAGCCGGCCGGCCTCGCGCAAGAAGTCGACCAGCATCGAGGATCTGCGCGCCATTCCCTGGGTGTTCAGCTGGGCGCAATGCCGCCTGATGCTGCCGGGCTGGTATGGCTTCGGGTCGGCAGTAAAGGCGTATCTGGCCCAGCATCCCGACGGGATGGAACGGCTGCGCGCCATGCACCGCGACTGGGGCTTCTTCAGCACGCTGCTGTCCAACATGGACATGGTGCTGTCCAAGTCGAACATCGCCATCGCGTCGCGTTATGCCGGGCTGGTGTCGGATCCGGCGCTGCGCGATGCCATCTTCTCCCGCATCCGGGCGGAGTGGCAGGACAGCATCGACGCGCTGTTGGCGATCACCGAGCAGTCGGCCCTGCTGGAGAACAACCCGCTGCTGGCACGGTCGATCCGCAACCGCTTCCCCTATCTCGACCCGCTAAACCATGTCCAGGTCGAGTTGCTGAAGCGCCACCGCACCAGCGACAGCGGCGAGCAGATCGCCCGCGGCATCCATCTGACCATCAACGGCATCGCCGCTGGTCTGCGCAACAGCGGCTGACCGCTTTACCGCACTGCACCACCGCGCGGCTTTCCGCCGCACCGATGCCAGCAAATGCGCCCTTCCTCCACCGTGGGGAAGGGCGCATTTTGTTTGCGGACGAAGGGCTTGGTCCGTCTTGCTCTCTTCTTGTGCGATGCACGATCAATTCTTCGGCATCGCAAAACAAACGTCGGCCGCCGCGCTCGCAGCCAAAATAAATCACAAGATATCGGCCGAAAATCCCAGTTGATCGTCTCTGAGTATTTTGATACCTCATGCCTCCCCGAGAGGAGAAATGGTATGACCACTCAGTCCCAACAGCAGCAGATGGCCCAGCAGCAACAGGCGCGGGCGACCACCGGAACACAGGGCGGCACGTCCCCCAGCACCCAGGACGGCGCCACCGACACACATGAGGAATTCTGCGGCGGCGCCTGCGGCGCCGGTGCCGGCGCCGCGGTGATCTGGCGGCCGGTCACGGTCGAGCCGCGTCGCCGCTGACCGACCGTCCTGGCATAAGAAAAGCCCCTTTCCCTTGAAGGAAGAGGGGCTTTTTTGTTGCCTGTCGCTCCTGCGGACCGGTCAGCCGGCCCGCATGCGGTTGACGAGGCCGTCGACCTGGGACCCCAGCGACCGCACCTCGTCGGCGACGGTGGAGGAGGCGGTCAGCACGCGGGTGGCGGATTCGCCGGACTCCGCGGCGGCGCGGGCGACGGAGTCGATGTTGCGCCGGACATGCTGGGTGCCGTCGGCGGCCTCGCCCACGTTGCGGGCGATCTCGCGGGTGGCGGCACTCTGCTGCTCGACCGCCGCGGCGACGGTGGCGGCGATCTCGTTGATCTCGCGGATGGTGCCGGCGATGGAGCGGATGGCGTCCACCGCATCCTGCGTCACCGACTGCATCGCCTGGATCTGGCTGGAGATCTCCTCCGTCGCCTTGCCGGTCTGGTTGGCGAGGCTCTTGACCTCCGACGCCACCACGGCGAAGCCCTTGCCGGCCTCGCCGGCGCGGGCGGCCTCGATGGTCGCGTTCAGCGCCAGCAGGTTGGTCTGGCTGGCGATGTCGTTGATGAGTTGCACCACCTCGCCGATCTTGTTGGCGGACTGCGACAGCCCCTCCACCGTGCGGTCGGTGCGTTCGGCCTCGGTCGCCGCCTTGCGGGCGATCTGGCTGGAGGCGTGGACCTGACTGCCGATCTCCTGGATCGAGGCAGACAGCTCCTCCGTCGCGGCGGCCACCGCCTTGACGCTGCCTTCGGCCTGCTGCGAGGTGCTGGCCGCGGTGGCGGCCTCGCCGGTGGTGGCCTCGGCATTGCGGCTCATGCGCTGGGCCATGTCCTGCATTTCGCCGGCGGCACGGGCAACGCGGTCGAGCACGCCGCGCACGCTGCTCTCGAAATTCTCGGCCATCTCGACCATGGCGCGGCGGCGCTCGCCGGCGGCACGGCTGCGTTCGGCTTCGGCGCGGGCGTTGGCGGCGCTCGCCTCGTTGGCGGTATCGCGGAAGACCATCAGGGCGCGGGTCATGTCGCCGATCTCGTCGGAACCGGCAGCGGGAATCGGCGCGTTCAGGTTTCCGGCGGCGATCGCCCGCATGGCATCGGACAGCTGGCTGATGCGCGCGACGATGTTGCGGCCTACGACGAACCACGCCAGGGCGGCGGCACCGATCAGGCTGGCGACCGCGAACAGGATCAGCATCTTGCGGCCGGCCGACAGCGCATCGGTCGCCCCGGCGGCGGCGGTGTCCGCCTCCTGCTTCATCGCGGAGATCTGGTCGTCGACCATGCCGGCGAACTGCCGGGCGATCTGGCGGTTCTCCGTCAGGACCTTCTCGTTCTCTTCGGCAGCGGCGAGTTCGGAGCGGCGCAGCTTGAACAGGCTGTTGTCGCCCTTGCCGAAGCCGGCCAGGACCTCGGCGCTCTTGACCAGCTTCGGCAGCCCGTCGTCACCGGCGGACTGCAGCGCCTTCAGCCGCTCCTCCATCGCCTTGGCGGCAGTGGTGAAGCGGGTTTCCAGCATCGTCAGCCGTTCGGCATTGGGCGCCTGCGTCGCCTCGTTCAGCGCGCCGACGGTGGCGGCAGCGTAGGTCGACAGTTCCAGATAGGTCCGGAAGCGGGCCAATCCGTCGCCCAGCAGATCCTGCATGGAATCGCGAGTCTGCGAGCGGACGTTGACGCTCGACAGCTTGATTTCCGCCTTCAGCCGCATCAACGGCGATTCCATCTGCTCCAGCAGGGAAGCCTGCCGGCGTGCGGCGTCGGCCAGGACATCCGCCGTCTTCTGGCGCAGTGCTTCGCGTTCGGCGCTGCCGACCGGCAGTTCGAGGGCCTTGCGACGCATGTCGAAGACGCCGGTGGCGCCGTCGCCCAGCTGGAAGAAGGCGTCCAGCCCGTCGGAAGCCTCCTTGCTCAGGCGGCTGCCGATCTGCGCGGTGGCGCTGACGATGCGGGCGGCCGCTTCCAGATAGCTCTGCTGGTGCTGGGTGACGGCGAAGGCGGTCTCCGCGCCCCCGGCGCGGGTCAGGGACTCCGACGCCACGCCCAGGTCGCCGCGCACCTCATACATGGTGATCAGGGAGCGGACGGCGTCGCCCAGCGCGTTCATGTCGCGCTCGGTGCTGTTGTCCAGCGTCTCGCCCTTGCTGCGCAGGGTGGCCCCGGCCCGCTCGGTCAGCGGGGCAAGATTTGCAAGGAAGGCGTCGTAGGACTTCGCCAGATCGACGGCCATCGCCTCGCGCGTGCCGCGGACGGACAGGCGCTGGTTGGCCGCGGCGTTGCCGTGCTCCAGCGTGGCGATCAGGCCTTCGGTCTTGCTGCGCAGCTCGCCGATCCGGGGATCGCCGGAACGGTGGGAGGCCAATTCCTCCACCAGGGCGCCCAGCGCCTTGCCGTTGCCCATGATCTCGCCATAGACGCGCTCGCGCTCGCTCTGGCTTTCCGCGGCGGCCAGCACCGGGGCGGCGGCGGCGATGCCGCTGCTTTCGCCGGACAGGCGCTTCGCCAACTCCATCTCCGGCAGGCCGGTGCCGACGATCTGCGTCAACGGCCGTTCAACCGCCGAGAAGGACGTCAGCCCGACGATGCTGGCGGCGACCGTCATGCCGGCCATACCGGCGAAGGCGAGCAGAAGCTTGCCGCGTACGCCCATCCGTCTGCTGCGTGGGGTGCCGTCCTGGCGGTCCGGCATCATGGTGTCGTCGCGCGCGTCCATCGTCATATGCGTCCTGCTCCCCGGAAAATGCGTCAGGTCGGGCTTTTGCCCGTTTTGTTCGTTCCTGCCGGCCGCGGACCGCTCCCCCACTCCCGGGGATTGATTCCGATCCGCACTGCTTGGCAGACCAACCATACCGCAGTGTGGTTGACAGATCCTTACGGGGGAACTCTCATTTTCCGCCACTCCGGGTTATACCCAATTCGAATTATGGCCATCCGATCCCGGATGCTGCGTGCGTCATTATGACCATCCGCCACCCCCGAACGTTATAGGGCCTCTTCCCGACTCCGACCGCGTGGTAGTCTTTCCCCGGAAATTATCGGCGATGGGGAGAGGCATGCGGGTCTGGCAGGCGGCGTTCGCACCTCCGGCGGCGGAGCTGGCTCCGCAGCCGGCCGATCTCGCCCTGGTCTTCGGTTCCGTCGACGTCTTCGACGGTCCGGACCTCGCCGCCCGGCTGGCCTCCGCATTCCCCGGCGCCGTGATCGCCGGATGCAGCACGGCGGGCGAGATCGCCGGCGACGCCGTGCTCGACGGGTCCTGCACCGTCACCGCCATCCGTTTCGAGCGCGGCGGAGACGCGGTCGCGGTCGAAGCCGACATCGCCTCCACCGACGACAGCCAGCGGGCGGGGGAAGCGCTGGGAGAGGCGCTCGCCGCCCGGCCCGGCCTGTCGGGGGTCCTGCTGTTCGCCCGCGGCGTCGGCGTGAACGGCAGCGCGCTGATCGACGGGCTGTCCTCGCGCCTGCCGGCGGGCATTCCGGTGTCGGGCGGGCTGGCCGGCGACGGCGGCGCCTTCGTCCGCACGGTGGTGCTGGGGCCGTCCGGCGTGTCCGACAGCCGGGCGGTGGCGGTCGGGCTTTACGGCGGGAGCCTGCATCTCGGCCTCGGCTCCGTCGGCGGGTGGGAACCGTTCGGGCCGGCGCGCAAGGTGACGAAGGCCGTCGGCAACCTGCTGCTCCAGCTGGACGGCGAGCCGGCGCTGAACGTCTACAAGCGCTATCTCGGCGACTATGCCCGCGATCTGCCGGCGTCGGGCCTGCTGTTTCCGTTCGAACTGCTGAACGGCAACCATGATTCGGTCGGGCTGATCCGCACCATCCTCGGCATCGACGAGGCGGCCGGCGGCCTGATCCTAGCCGGCACGGTTGAGGAGGGCTTCTACCTGCGGCTTATGCACGCCAGCACCGACGGGCTGGTCGACGGGGCGGAGCAGGCCGGCGCCATCGCCGCCGCTGGAGCGGGTGAAGCGGCGGGCGACCGGCTCGCCCTTCTGGTCAGCTGCGTCGGCCGCAAGCTGGTGATGGGCGACCGGGTGGAGGAAGAGGTGCAGGCGGTGGCGGACCGGATGGGGCCGGGCGCGGTGCTGGCCGGCTTCTATTCTTATGGGGAGATCGGACCGATGCGCGATCTGGTCGATTGCCGGCTGCACAACCAGACGATGACGGTCGCCCTGCTGACGGAACACTGACCGCATGCACCGCCTGCTGCAAAGCCAGTTCAAGCGGGTGCTGGGCCTGCCGACCGCCGAAGCGGCGGACTCCGTCCTGGCGGAGTTGAAGGCGCTCGCCGGCACCCCCGGCCTGTCGGCCGACGCGGTGCGGATGCTGGACTCGCTGCCGGCACTGTTCGCCCGCATCGGCCAGAGCTACGAACAGGCCGACCGCGACCTGACGCTCAGGGCACGCAGCCTGCAGCTGAGTTCGGAGGAGTTGGCCGACACCAACGAGCGGCTGCGGCGCGAGGCGGCGGCGCAGGCCCATGCCATCCGCCGGCTGCGCGGCATCGCCAACAGCCTGCTGCGGGCGGACGGCCGCCCCGAATTGCCGGATTCCGCCGACAGCGGCCCGACCGACAGCCTGGAACGGCTGAGCCAACTGATGGCCGGACTGGTAGAGGAACGCTCGGCGGCGCAACGGGCGCTGGAGCAGCAGAAATTCGCGCTCGACCAGCACGCCATCGTCAGCATCACCGACCACCGCGGCATCATCACCTACGCCAACGACAAGTTCTGCCAGATCAGCGGCTATTCCCGCGAAGAACTGCTGGGCCGGTCGCACCGCATCGTCAATTCGGGGCGCCATCCCTCCGGCTTCTTCGCGGAGATGTGGCACACCGTCATGGACGGGCAGGTCTGGCACGGCGAGATCTGCAACCGCACCAAGGCGGGCGAGGAATATTGGGTGGCGGCGACCATCGTCCCACTGCTCACCACCGACGGCCAGCCGCACCAGTACATCGCCATCCGCACCGACATCACCGAACGCAAGCGGATGGAAGCGGAGCTTGAGGACAGCCGCCGCTTCCTGCAGAGCATCACCGACAGCATGGGCGAGGGCGTCTTCTCGCTGGACCGCAACGGCTTCTGCACCTTCCTGAACCCGGAGGCGGAACGCCTGCTCGGCTGGTCGCTGGCGGATCTGCGCGGCATCACCCTGCATGACGCCGTGCATTACAAGGACGGCCAGGGGCGCACGGTCGCCGGCGCGGACTGCGCGGTGCTGAACACCGTCCGCCGCGGCGAGATCCATCGTTCGGAAACCGACCATTTCGTCCGGCGCGACGGCACCATCTTCCCCATCGCCATCACCGCGGTGCCGCTGCGCGAGGATGGCCGCATCGTCGGCTCCGTCACCGTCTTCCAGGACATCACCGAACGCCAGCGCATGCTGACCGCCCTGCAGGAAAGCGAGGAGCGGCTGACGGTGGCGCTCGACGCCTCCAACACCGGGCTGTGGGACTGGAACCCGGTGACGGACCACGCCTATTTCTCCGACCGCTGGCTCGGAATGCTGGGCTATGCCCCCGGCGAGCTTCCCGGCAACGGCTCCACCTGGCTGGGGCTGCTTCACGAGAGCGACCGGGAGCGGGTGCTGGCGACGCTGGAGGACCATGTGGCCGGCCGCGCCCCGGTCTACGAGGTCGAGTTCCGCATGCGCCACAAGTCGGGCGCCTGGGTCTGGATCCTGTCGGCCGGCAAGGTGACGGAGCGCGACGCGGACGGCCTGCCCACCCGCATCACCGGCATTCACAAGGACGTGACCGACCGCAAGCGGACCGAGGACGAACTGGCCCGCGCCAAAGAGGAGGCCGACCGCGCCAACCGCCAGAAGAGCGACTTCCTGGCCAACATGAGCCACGAGATCCGCACGCCGATGAACGCGGTGATCGGGCTGAGCCACCTGATGATGAAGACGGAGCTGTCGCCGCGCCAGCGCGATTACCTGGACAAGATCCATGCCTCTTCGCGCAGCCTGCTCGGCATCATCAACGACATCCTCGACTTCTCCAAGGTCGAGGCCGGCAAGCTGACGATCGAGGCGATCCCCTTCCACATCGGCGACGTGCTGCAGGAGGTGGCGACGGTCGTCCTGCCCAAGGTGCGGGAAAAGGGGCTGGAGCTGATCGTCGACCTGCATGGCGGCGTGCCGGGCACGCTGGTCGGCGACCCGCTGCGGCTGGGGCAGGTGATCCTCAACCTCGTTTCCAACGCCGTGAAGTTCACGGAACGGGGCGAGGTGGTGGTGACTGTGGGCGGGCGCATCGGCACCGGCGACGATTACCGGCTGGAGGTGGAGGTCTGCGACACCGGCATCGGCATGTCGCCCGAACAGGCGGCGTCGCTGTTCCGCCCCTTCACCCAGGCCGACAGCTCCACCACGCGGCGCTTCGGCGGCACCGGGCTGGGGCTGGCGATCTGCCGGCAGCTGGTGGAACTGATGGGTGGCGGCGTGTCGGTGGAAAGCCGGCCGGGGGAGGGCAGCATCTTCCGCTTCTCCATCCGCTGCCGGGTCGCGGCCGGCGACACCGCCGACGACCGGCTGCCGCGCGACCTGATGGAACGCCGGGTTCTGGTGGTGGACGACAGCGACGCCGTGCGCTCCATCCTGACCGACATGCTGGAGCGCTTCGGCCTGACCGTGGAATCGGTGGGCGACGGCTGGTCGGCGCTGCGCCGGCTGGAAGAGGGGCAGGCCGGGGCGAAACCGCCGGTGGAGCTGGTGGTGTTGGACTGGCGCATGCCGGACCTCGACGGGGTGGAGACCCTGCGCCGCCTGCGCGCGCTGCCCGGCGCCCAGCCGCCGGTGGTGATGACCACCGCCTATGGCGCCGATGGGGTGCAAGGGGCACTCGATGGGGCGCTGGGAGAAACGGCCGGTCCTGCCGGGCCGGTCACCGCGGTGCTGGAAAAGCCGGTGACACCGTCGGCCATGTTCGATTCGGTGATGACGGCGCTGGGCGGCGCGGCCCGGCCCGCCGATACCGCACGCCGGGTGAACGATCCCGCCCAGTCGACCGAGCTTTCGGCGCTGGTCGGGCGCAGCGTTCTGCTGGTGGAGGACAACCCGGTCAACCAGCAGGTCGCCTGCGGCCTTCTGGAGCTGGTCGGCATCGAGGCGACGGTGGTCGGCAGCGGCGAGGAGGCTTTGCAATGCCTGCGCGAGGTGAAGTTCGACCTCGTGCTGATGGACGTGCAGATGCCGGGGCTCGACGGCTATGAGACGACGCGGCTGATCCGGCGCGAGCTGGAGCTGTCCAACCTGCCGATCATCGCCATGACCGCCCACGCCATGGCCGGCGACCGCGAACGCTGCCTCGATTCCGGCATGAACGACCATGTCTCCAAGCCGATCGATCCGGACACGCTGTATGCGGCGCTCGCCCGCTGGCTGAGGCCGGTGCGTGGAATCGGGGCTGCCGCAGCCGGAACGGCGGCGTTGCCGGCCGCCGCCGTATCGTCCGCCCCGGCGCTGCCCGACAGCCTGCCGGCGCTCGACCTTGCCGTCGCCCGGCGCAACGTGAACGGCAACCTCGCCTTGCTGCGACGGATCCTGATCGATTTCGCCGCCACCCACGAGGGGGAGGCCGTGCGCCTGGCCGCCGCAGTGCGGGAGGAGCGCTGGAAGGACGTGCTGCGGCTGTCCCACACGCTGAAGGGCACCGCGGCCACGGTCGGCGCCATGGACCTGTCCGCCCTGGCGGGGCGGATCGAAGCCGGCGCGATGACGGTGCCGCCGGATCTGGAGGAGGGGGTGCTCGACCGGTTGGCCGACGCGCTCGCACTGGTGGTGGAGGGGATCGGCACCCTCGGGCGGCCGGCGGCGGACAGCGTCCCGGCGGCGGCGGCGGTTGCGCCGCCATCCTCGGCAGCCGGGCTTCCGCGCGACCTGCTGCGGGCCGCCCTGCCGCTGGCCGACCGGCTGGGCGGTCTGCTGATCGCCGGCGACCCGGAGGCGGGCGATCTGGCCGATGCGCTTGCCCGCCTACTGACCGGCAGCCCGGTGGCGTACATGGCGGAGCGGGTGAACCGCCATGCCGGCGCCTTCGATTTCGATGACGCGGCCACCGCCCTGACCGAACTGCGCGACCGCCTGCGTGACTGGAGAGAGACCGCGACATGAGCCTGCCGAACCCGGTTGCCCTGCCGAACGGCGAGAAGCCGCGCATCCTGGTCGTCGACGACGAGCCGATCAACCTGAAGGTCATGGCCGACCTGCTGCGCGACAGCTATGGCCTGATCGTGGCGAAGGACGGGCCGCAGGCGCTCGCCCGTCTGGCCGGCGACCCGCTGCCCGACCTGATCCTGCTGGACGTGATGATGCCGGGCATGGACGGGGTGGAGGTCTGCCGGAAACTGAAGGAGGATGCCCGCACCCGCGAAGTCCCGGTGATCTTCATCACCGCCATGGGACAGGTCCATGACGAGACCCGCGGGTTCGAGGTCGGGGCCGTCGACTACATCACCAAGCCGATCTCGCCGCCGGTGGTGCTGGCCCGCGTCCGCACCCACATCGCGCTCCGCGAGGCGCGGCGCGCGCTCACCGACCAGAACCGCCAGCTGGAGGACCGGGTGGCGGAGCGCACGCGCGACCTGTTGCGCGCCCAGGACGCCACCATCCGCGCCATGGCCTCGCTGGCGGAAACCCGCGACAACGAGACGGGCAACCACATCCGCCGGACCCAGAACTATGTACTTGCGCTCGCCCTGCATCTCAGCCGCGATCCGCGCTATGCCGGCCGGCTCGACGAGGAAACCATCGAGCTGCTCTACAAATCGGCGCCGTTGCACGATGTCGGCAAGGTCGGCATCCCGGATTCGATCCTGCTGAAGCCGGGCAAGCTCAGCGACGACGAATTCCATGTGATGAAGACCCACGCGGCGCTGGGCCACGACGCGATCTTCGCCGCCGAAGGGCAGGCGGAGATCGCGTTGGCCGGCGAAAGCTCCTTCCTGCGCATCGCGCGGGAGATCGCGCACGGCCATCACGAGCGCTGGGACGGCACCGGCTATCCCCAGGGACTGGCGGAGGAGGCGATTCCGCTGTCGGCCCGGCTGATGGCGGTCGCCGACGTGTACGACGCGCTGATCAGCCGCCGCTGCTACAAGCCGCCCTTCCCGCACGAGAAGGCGGCGGCGATCATCCGCGAAGGCAGCGGCAGCCATTTCGACCCCGCCGTCGTCGCCGCCTTCACCGCGTTGGAGGACGAGTTCAAGGACATCGCCAGCCGCTACAGCGACGAGGAGTGAGCGCGCGGTCCCAACGTGAAAAGTTGTGGGACTCTTGCTGGGATATTTCACTACATATTAAATCGCGTTAGGGATTCCCGTCTTTTTCCCGAATTTGCACACAGCACCTTTTTGTTTCTTTTGCACCTATAAAGAAAAATATGAGCATAAGACCAAAACTACAAGTGAAAATGATAAATAGTATTGCTCTTGAGAGGACCTCTGACAAAAGTATCGAGCCGACGGCTACCTGCGCAGCCGAGAATATCGCAAATGCGATCTGGATTGCTACATATGGAAGAATGATGAACCCGTCCTTCCCATTTTCTCCCTTCTTTCGGAGCCAACCCTCAAGTAGCAAAATATCATCCTGCACAATAATATTTCTGATTATGGATTCAGCCTCCCAGCAATATTTTGATGATCTAGTTATCTTTAAAAATTCCCCAGCCCAATATGTAAACAAGATCGCCGTCAGCACTCCTGCTACAATCAAAAGCATTCCGGAGGTCGTATAATATTTTTCTTTATAAGTTGAAACACTTGCCGACGCTGAAACACCTATTATTACAGCTGCGCAATTTATGCTCCACCTTTGCGCTCGCAATGCCTCCAGAAGCTCATCATGAGCCATTTCTATAAATCGAACCTGAAGATCAACTTTATCTTTCGTTTCCAATTTTAGACTCCAAATGATTTTTCCAAAATTTTTCTGATACTACCAAATTTGCTATGTCTTAGAATAGAAAATTTATTGAACATGCAATTGTGTGCAATCGAGCAAGCAAAAAATGCTTTGTATGCACATGCTGTTTAGAAGCAGGTTTACGTAACCTATTTATGAGCGCTCACGCTTGTGCGAGACTTATGCATGAAAAGGCAAAATCCTTGCACGCTCAAGCCCCGCAAAAGCAGAAGTAAATATCTCGCTGACACTCAAATCCAGGAATCGTCCCCACCGCCGCTGCCGCCATCGTCGAAGGACGAGTCGTCATAGGACACATCATCGGTCGGCGGCGGATCGGGGTCGTGGGACGCGTCCTGTGCCGCATCGGGCGCCGCGTCGCCCTGCGGCCCCTGGTCGTCGCCGTAGTAATTGTTGGTGATGACGGTCTCGTTGATCGTCTCGCCGCCCAGGGGCTGGGCCATCGCCGTGCCGAAGGGGCCGGGCGAATGGTGCAGCAGGGACGAGATGGCGCTTGCCGCCAGCATGCCGCCGGCCACCCCCGCCGCGGTCTGCGCCGCTCCGGCGAAGAACCCGCCACCGCGCGGGGCCATGCCCTGCTGCGGGAAGGGGGGCGGGCTGTATTGCTGCGGCGGATAGGCGGCGCCCGGCGCGGCATCCCAGGGGCTGCGGCCGGCGACTGGCCGTCCTTGCCCCGGCTGGCCTTGCGGCGGCTGGGAATAGGACGGGGCAGGGGGAGGTTCGGCACCGCGGCCCCAGGGGCTGCGGCCGATGCCGAGCGCGTTCGACAGGAAGCTGCCGCCGGATTGCGCCGGCTGGGCCGGGCGGTCGCGCAGTTGCCGCTCCAATTCCTCGATCCGGGTCTGGGCTGCGGTCAGCGCCTGTTGCTGCACCAGCACCGTCTGCGCCATGTAATAGGACGACAGCGGCTGGTCCTGGACCGACCGGCGGATGAAGTCCTCCGCTTCGGCGTCGCGTGGCTGGGATTGCTGCTGCGTTTCCACCTCGCGCAGGCGGCGGAACAGGTCGGACAGAAGCGTGCGTTCCTCGGGGGTCATCGACGTCTCCTAACATGGCGCCCGTCGCAAGGGGTGCCACCCCTTGATGTGGAGTCACCATCCCCCAGCGGACAAGTCCCCAATTGGGCGGCCCCGCTCCCGGAGGCCATTCTGCCGCCCGACAGGACGCCGGTCATTTCATTTCAGGATATCCGAAATATTACGCAATCGCGCCGGCAACTTGCCGAACATTCCGAATACGGTTCTTTGGATGGTGAACTGTTGGCCTGACCATTGTGGGAATAGAGGCGGCTATATCGGCTATGGCGTCGAAGGCTTAACATATGACATTGACGGGGGTGCCTTTTTCCGGATCGATAGGCCACATTTGTGATGCGACCGCCCGGCGGCGCCGGTTGTGAAGCCGAGACCAAGAATGAACAGGCGCCGAGCGATGGTGGAACTGACCGACCTGGAGCGCGATGCGCTGACCGAGTTGGTGAACATGGGGGTCGGTCGCGCCGCCACCCATCTCAGCCGCATGGTCAACGATCAGGTCCTGCTGTCCGTGCCGACCGTGGACATCGTCAGCCGGAAGGAGGCGTCGGATTTCCTGACCGCGCGCGAACGCCACGGGCTTGTGGCGGTGGAGCAGCAGTTCCAGGGCTCCTTCGACGGCCGCGCCATGCTGATCTTTCCGGAGGCCAACAGCCTGGAACTGGCCCGTGCGGTTCTCGGCGGCGAGCTGACCCTGGCGGAGATCGTGGATCTGGAGCAGGACGCCCTGGCCGAGATCGGCAACATCATCCTGAACGGCTGCCTCGTGGTGGTCGCCAACGCGCTGAGGGACCGGCTGACCATCTCGCTGCCGGCGGTGCTGCGCGGCGACGGCGCCAACATCCTGACCGACAAGGCCGGAGGCGCGGACGAGCTTGTGCTGTTCCTCTACATCGATTTCACCATCCGCAGCCGCAGCATCCGCGGCTACATCGCCCTGCTGATGGGTGTATCGTCCCTGCAGTCGCTGAAACAGCTGATCCACGCCTTCATCGAAGGCATCGCGTCCGAAGAACCCTCATCCGCCGGAACGTCGCATGGCTCCCAGATTGCCTGAACAACCCACCTGGGCCCTCGATGTCCTGGGCGCGCTGGATGCCGGCATCCTGCTTCTCGACCGCCATTGCCGTGTCCTCTACTGGAACAGCTGGATGGAGCAGGCCTCCACCCTGACGGCCAGGGAGATTCTGGGGCACGACCTGTTCGACGCCCTGCCGAACCTGCGCGAATCGCGCCTGCACATCGCCGTGCGCGACACGCTGGCCACCGGCGCGCCCGGCGTGCTGTCGCACACCCTGAACCCGATGCTGTTCCCGCTACGCCTGGCCGACGGGCGGCGGATGGTCCACAATGTGGTGATCCGGCCGCTGCCGTCGAATGCGCAATCCTCCCATTCACCGGTGGCCGGCAGCGAGGCGCGCTGCCTGATCCAGGTGACCGACGTGACCGCGTCGGTGAACCGCGAACGGGTGCTGCGCGAACAGCGCGATGCCCGTTACCGCGCCATCGTCGACACCGCCCCCGACGCCATCATCACCACCGACACCCGCGGCATGGTGCAGTGGATGAACGGCACCGCCACCCGCCAGTTCGACTACCGCCCGGACGAGCTGATCGGCCAGAGCGTCACCGTGCTGCTGGGCGACGACGCACCCGACTGGATCGCCATGGCGGAGCGCAGCGGACCGGGCGCCGCCGGCATGGACGCCGCCACCCAGCCGGTGGAACTGTCCGGCCGCCGCCGCGACGGCAGCCACATCGACCTGGAATTGTCGATGGCGCGCTGGGAATCGGAAGGGCGCAGCTTCATCACCGGGATCCTGCGCGACATCACGGAGCGCCGCCGCACCCGGGAGGAACTGCGGGCCAGCGCGCTCGCCATGCGCCAGCTTGCCGAACAGACCAAGGCGACGCTGGACGCGCTGCCGGCCTTCATCGCCGTGCTCGACCGCTCCGGCCATATCGTGTCGGTCAACCGGGCCTGGGCGGAAGCCGGGCCGGAGACCAGCTTCCTCGGCGAGGGCTGCATCGTCGGTGACGATTACCTCGATCATTGCGGGCGGGGGGAGACGGCCGACCCACGCGCCGACAGCGTGATGGAGGGCTTGCGCACGCTGCTGAACGAGGGCGGACCGCCGGTATCGGCCGAATACGTCACCAACACCCAGCACTGGTTCCGCTGCCTCGCCGCGCCGATGCCGGCCGGCCCCTTCGGCGGCACCGTCCTGATGCACATCGACGTGACGGAGATCAAGTCGATGGAGGCGGCGCTGCGCAAGCTGGTCGGCCAGAAATCGACCCTGCTGCGCGAGGTCAACCACCGCGTCAAGAACAGCCTGCAGCTGGTCTCCAGCCTGCTCACGCTCCAGACGCTGAGCCTGCCCGACGAAGCGGTGCGGGTGCATTTCCAGGACGCCCGCAGCCGCATCGAGGCGATCGCCCGCGTCCACAACCGCCTTTATCAGGCCGACCAGTTCCAGACTATCGAGTTCGGCACCTACCTGAACGAGCTGTGCGAGGATCTGGCGCGTGCGTCGGGCGGCGACAGCATGTGCGACATCGTCGTGCGGTCCGACGTGATCGACCTGCCGATCGACCATGCCGCGCCGCTCGGCCTGATCGCGAACGAACTGATCACCAACGCGGTCAAGCATCGCGGGGGCGAGCCGGCGCGGGTGACGGTGACCTTCATACGCGAGGGTGACGACCTTGCCCTGACCGTTTCCGACCGCGGCCCCGGACTGCCGTCCAACTTCGATATCCGCAAGAGCCGCAGCTTGGGTATGCGCCTGATCTCCAGTCTGGCCGGCCAGATCCGGGCCTGCGTCGGCATCGACACCACGCCGCAGGGCAGCACCTTCCGCATCGAGCTGCCGGTGCCGGACGAGGTGCCGCTTCTCGAGGCGACGTCCACCGAGGAGATCGGGGGATGAAGATCCTGCTGGTGGAAGACGAGGTGCTGATCGCGCTGGAACAGCAGCTCTATCTGGAGAATGTCGGCCACAGCATCATCGGCCCGGCGATCACCGCGACGGAGGCGATTGAGATCGCCACGGCCGACAAGCCCGATCTGGCGCTGGTCGACGTGCATCTGGGCATGGGCACCAACGGCATCGACGCCGCGCGCGGGCTGACGAAGTTGGGCGTGCCCTGCCTGTTCATCACCTCGTTCCGCGACGAGCTGAAGAAGGACGGCCCGCTGACCGGCATCGGCTGCCTGCCCAAGCCCTTCACCGAAAGCGGCCTGATCGCCGCCGTCGACGCCGCCCGCGCCATATTGGCGGGGGAGACGCCGCGCAACGTGCCGCAGACGATGGAACTCTTCGTTTAAGGGGTGGGGACGATCCCCTCCCTCAACCGCCGGTTCGGCGGATCGGCTCCGGCGCCGACTGCTGTTCGAACAGGCGGCGGTAGAGCCCGCCAGCCCGATGGAGCAGGGCGGCATGGCTGCCGTCCTCCACCACCCGGCCCTGGTTGAAGACCAGGATGCGGTCCAGCGTGCGGACGGTGGACAGGCGGTGGGCGATGATGATGGCGGTGCGACCCTGCATCAGCCGTTCGATCGCCTCCTGGATCAGCGCCTCCGATTCCGAATCCAGGCTGGAGGTCGCCTCGTCCAGGATCAGGATCGGCGCGTCGGCCAGGAAGGCGCGGGCCAGCGCCACCCGTTGACGTTCGCCGCCCGACAGCTTGACGCCGCGCTCGCCGACCAGCGTCGCATAGCCCTTCGGCAGGCGGGCGATGAAGTCGTGGGCGTTGGCGAGCCTGGCCGCCCGCTCGATCTCCGCCATCGACGCGCCGGGGCGGCCATAGGCGATGTTCTCCGCCAGGGTGCGGTGGAACAGGATCGGCTCCTGCGGGACGATGGCGATCTGCGAGCGCAGGGAGTGCTGGGTCGCCCCCGCGACCTCCTGCCCGTCGATCAGCACGCGGCCGTCGGTAACGTCGTAAAGGCGCTGGATCAGCTTGACGAAGGTGGTCTTGCCCGACCCCGACGGGCCGACCAGACCAACCCGCTCCCCCGCCCTGATGGTCAGCGACAGGTCGCGGTAGAGCGGCGTGGTGTGGCCGCCATATTGGAAGGTGACGCGGTCGAAGCGCACCTCGCCCGCCCCGATGCGGATCGGCGAGGCGTCCGGCCGGTCCTCCACCCCCAGCGGTTCGGCGTGGATCGCCACCAGCTCCTCCATCTCGTTGACGGAGCGCTGGAGGTGGTTGATGTGCATGCCGATGTCGCGCAGATAGCCGTGCACGACGAAATAGGTGGTCAGCACATATGCCACGTCGCCCGGCGTCGCCTGCCCGCGCCACCACAGCCACAGCGCTGTCGCCACCACGCTGCTGCGGATCAGCAGCAGAACCACCAGCTGCACGGTGCTGTGTCGGGTGTGGCGGGTCCAGGTGCGATGGGTGCGACGGCTCCATTTGTCGACGACGCCAGCCAGCCGCTCGTCCTCGCGCGGCTCGGCGCCGAAGGCCTTGACCACGGCGTTGCAGCCGATTGCGTCGGCCAGCGTCCCGCCCAGTTTCGTATCCCATGCGTTCGACAGCCGGGCCGCCGGCGCGATGTAGAGGGTGGAGAACATCACCGTCATCGCGATGTAGACGGCGGTGCCGAGCGCGATGACCAGCCCCATCGCCGGCCAATGCAGCCCCAACGTCACCATCGTGCCGATCAGCACGACCAGCGACGGCCACAGCGCCAGCAGGAGCGTGTCGTCCAGGGTGTCGAGCGCCCACATCCCGCGGGTGATCTTGCGCACCACCGACCCGGCGAAGCTGTTGGCGTGCCAGTCGGTGGAAAAGCGCTGGATGCGGTGAAAGCTGTCCTGGCCGACATCGGCCATGATGCGCAGGGTGAAAGGGATGACGCCGCTCCAGGCGATGTGGCGCATCACCACCATGCCGACGCCCAGCGCGACCATGGCGCCGAAGGCGGTCAGCGCCGCATGCAGCGCAGCGTCGCGGTCGCCCGGCAGCAGGGTCAGCGCGTCGACCAGCCGACCGGCGAACAGCGGCATGAAGACGTCGGCCAGCGTCGACAGGGCGATGGCCCCGGCGATGCCGACGGCCAGCGGGGTCTGACGGCGCCAGTGACGGAAGGTGAAGGCCAGAACGCTGCGGATGGCGTTCGGGCGGGGGGTGCGTTTCGACAGAGCCATGGGAATCCAACCGGGGCAGGGCCGGCCGTACAGGCGGCGGCCCCGCCAAAGGAACCATTGGGTAATGCGCCAATAATCGCCCTCTCTCCCCCGGGGAGAGGGAGGGGCCCCACGCCGGAGGCGTGGGGAGGGTGAGGGGGATGCGTGGCAGGACGTTGCGAAAATCCCCGCCGTGCATCCCCCCCACCCTGACCCTCTCCCCGCATTCGGCGGACCGGAGGTCCGCCTGTCGCGTCAGCGCAAACGGAGTTTGCGCGTGAGCGGGGGGAGAGGGGAATGGGGCGTGCGCCCTTTACCGTCACCGACCCTTCAAATTCGTCTGGCGCGGCTTCATGCCGGAAGGCTTGCCTCCAGCCCCAGCCGGCTTCGCCCCAGGTGGTTTGCCCACCGGCGGCACCACGCGGCGGCCCTGGCCGGCCTGCTGGGTGAGGAAGGTCTTGCCTTTCGGCCCCTTCTCCCGCGGCTTGGCGGTGGCGCCGACCGGCTGCCAGGCGGGGATGAGATGCTCCTCGCCCGGTCCGATCAGGTCCTCGCGGCCCATGCGCTTCAACGCCTCGCGCAGGATCGGCCAATTCTCCGGATCGTGGTAGCGCAGGAAGGCCTTGTGCAGGCGGCGCTGCTTCAGCCCCTTCGCCGACGACACCATCTCCGAGCCGACGCGGCGCACCGGACGCAGCGGATTGCGCTCGCTGTGGTACATAGCGGTTGCCAGCGACATCGGCGACGGCAGGAAGGTCTGCACCTGATCCGCCTTGAAGCCGTTCCGCTTCAGCCACAGCGCGAGGTTCATCATGTCCTCGTCCGTCGTGCCCGGATGGGCGGCGATGAAGTAGGGGATCAGGTAGAGCTTCTTCCCCGCCTCCTTCGCCGCCTTGTCGAACATCCGCTTGAACTCGTCATAGGCGCCCATGCCGGGCTTCATCATCTTCGCCAGCGGACCCGGCTCGGTGTGTTCCGGCGCGATCTTCAGGTAGCCGCCGACATGGTGGGTCACCAGTTCCTTCACATACTCCGGATTGCGCACGGCGAGGTCGTAGCGCAGCCCCGACGCGATGTGGATCTTCTTAACCCCCGGCACCGCGCGGGCCTTGCGGTAGAGCTGAACCAGCGACGAATGGTCGGTGTTCAGGTTCTTGCAGATGTCCGGGAAGACGCAGGACGGACGCCGGCAAACCGATTCCGTCTCCTTGTCCTTGCAGGCAAGGCGATACATGTTGGCGGTCGGCCCGCCCATGTCGGAGATGACGCCGGTGAAGCCCTTTGTCTTGTCGCGGATATGCTCGATCTCGCGCAGGATGGAGCCTTCCGACCGGCTCTGGATGATGCGCCCCTCATGCTCGGTGATCGAGCAGAAGGAGCAGCCGCCGAAGCATCCCCGCATGATGTTGACCGAAAAGCGGATCATCTCCCACGCCGGGATGCGCGCATCGCCATAGGACGGGTGCGGCGCCCGCGCATAGGGCAGGTCGTAGACGCCGTCCATCTCGTTGGTTTCCAGCGGAATCGGCGGCGGGTTCAGCCAGACGTCGCGGTCGCCATGGCGCTGCACCAGCGCGCGGGCGTTGCCGGGGTTGCTCTCCTGGTGCAGCACGCGGCTGGCATGGGCGTAGAGCACCTTGTCGGCCGTCACCTGCTCGAAACTGGGCAGGCGCACCACCATGCGGTCGGCACCCTCGGCGCGCGGCGACACCGGCGCCGACGGATCGTCGATGGAGCTGCTGTCGACCACCGTCCAGCCTTCCGGCAGGGTCGAGCGCATGATGGCGGTGCCGCGGATATCGGTCATCGCCTTGGGCGATTCCCCCTTCAGCGCGCGCTGGGCGATCTCGATGATCGCGCGTTCGGCGTTGCCGTAGACCAGCATGTCCGCCTTGGAATCGACCAGGACGGAGCGGCGGATCTTCTCGCTCCAATGATCGTACTGGGCGATGCGGCGCAGGGATGCCTCGATGCCGCCCAGCACGATGGGAACGTCCTTGAAGGCTTCGCGGCAGCGCTGGGAATAGACAATGACGGCGCGGTCCGGCCGCTTGCCGCCCTCGTCGTTGGGCGTGTAGCTGTCATTGTGGCGCAGGCGACGGTCGGCCGTGTAGTGGTTGACCATCGAATCCATGTTGCCGCCGGTCACGCCCCAGAACAGCCGCGGCTTGCCCAGGATCTTGAACGGCTCCGCACTGCTCCAGTCCGGCTGGGCGATGATGCCGACACGCAGCCCCTGCGCTTCCAGCAGCCGGCCGATGATCGCCATGCCGAAGCTGGGATGGTCGATATAGGCGTCGCCGGTGACGACGATGACGTCGCACTGGTCCCAGCCCAGCCGGTCCATTTCCGCACGCGACATCGGCAGGAAGGGCGCCGCCTTGGGGCGCACGCTCCGATCCGGGCGGTGGGCGAACAGGTTGGGGGCCGCGAGCATCGCGTTCTCCGGGTCTCTTATCGACAATGCGGGTGGATAAGCCGACAGTCTTACCTTGTCGGCCGGCAAAATCCCACCGCTGATAACGCAGCGGAGCAATGGGACATTGTGCGGCGTGGCGCGACAGCTATGTGGGACGCCCCACAGCCGGTGCAAGGCCCGGCCATGAGCGAGGGTCGGGAGGGCAGGGGGTACCCGTTCAAGCGGCGACGCCGTCCGCCCCCACCGCTCGTCCGTTGCGGCGCGCCACCACCCAGCCGATCAACGCGCCGGCCAGCAGCACCAGCGCCGCGATCAGGAAGGCTGCACCCGGAAGGGGGAAAAGCGCTTCGCTGCCCACCGACGCGGAATAGACCGCCCCGAAGAAGACAGGCGACAGGATGCCGGCGACGCTGGCCACGCTCATGTTGGCGCCCTGCAGTTGACCCTGCTCCGACGGGCTGACCCGCTGGGTCATCAGCGACTGGATGGTCGGCATCGCCAGCCCCCACAGCGCGTTCGGCAGGATGGCGAGCGCGAACCAGCCGCCAGTCGGCGCCAGCCCCATGCAGGCCAGCCCGGCGGCCCCGCCGAACAGGCCGACGACCATCGTGCCGCGGTCACCCAACCATTTCACCATGCGCGACACCAACAGCCCCTGCATGACCATGTCGAGCGCGCCGATCACCGCCAGCAGAAGCCCGACATCCCAGGCGCTCCAGCCATAGCGGTGCGCTGCATAGAGCACGAAGACGGCGGGGAAAACCTGGTGGGAGACGTGAAGCATGAAATTGACCAGCGCCAGACCCGACAGCTCCGGGTGCGAACGCAGCAGGCGCAGCGCCCCGAACGGGTTGGCCCGCCGCCAGGAAAAAGCCATGCGGCTTTCCGGCGGCAGCGATTCCGGCAGCACCACCAGACCATAGAGGAACGCCAGCCCGCTGAGCAGGCCCGCCCCCCAGAAGGGTGCCCGCGGCGAGATTTCGCCCAGCAGACCGCCCAGCAGCGGCCCGGCGATGAAGCCGGCGCTGAACGCGGCGCCGATCAGGCCATAGGCGCGCGCCCGCTGCTCCGGCGGCGTCACGTCGGCCATATAGGCGAAGACGGTGGTGAAGCTGGAAGAGGTGATGCCGGCGACCGCCCGCCCGACCACCAGCCACCACAGGTTCGGCGCCACCGCCATCAGCACATAATCCGCAGCCAGCCCCAGCGCCGACAGCAGGATCACCGGCCGCCGCCCGAAGCGGTCGGACAGCGACCCGATCACCGGGGAGCAGAAGAACTGCATCAGCGCCCACAGCGCGATCAGCGCGCCATTGATGGTGCCGGCCTGGGCGTCGGCTCCGGCGAACTGCTCGATCAACGCCGGCAGCACCGGAATGACGATGCCCATCGCGACGATGTCGAGCGCCGCGGTGACGAGAATGAAGACCGTCGCGGCTTTGCGCGGACGAAGAACGGGTGACATGGGAAAGCCTTCAGGAACAACGAGGTTTATGGCGCCCGAAAAGGGCGCGGGCGCGCCGCGGCCGGAGAGGGCAGGCCGGGCGGCATCGCACAATGAAGCGTCATCATAGGCTGCGTGCAGCCGGTTGTGAAGTGAAATATTTCCGATAGCGGATATATTTCGCCGACGCACTCGCTGAGATGGGCTGGCTCGCCACCTCCATCGGCAGATCATGCATGCGCTGATCGCGTCCTCACCCCTCCAGCGTGCGTTCGATCCGGCGGTCCGGCACCAGCCACAACAGAATCACCAGGACATACAGCAGGACGGACAGCCATTGCAGGATGAACGCCGCCGGAATGGCCAACACATAGATGGCTATGCTGATTTTCCCCTTCAGATCGGACCCGACGGCACGCGCCACCGCCGACTCCCGGCCGCCGCAAGCGATGATCGCATGTTCGGTCAGGCTGTAGCCGACCGCCGCCATGCCGAGGACGACGCCATAGGCCGCCGTCGCCACCGGGGAGAAGGAACTGTCGTCGAGCCAGCGGATGACGAAGGGAACCAGCGACAGCCAGAACAGCAGAAAAAGATTCGCCCACAGAACCCGCCCGTCGATCCGCGTGGTCGCCTGCAACAGATGATGATGGTTGTTCCAGTACAGTCCGACATTGATGAAGGACAGCACATAGGCCAGCAGAATGGGAACACGCTCCGCCAGCGCGGCGAGACTGCCGTCGGCCGGCACCTTCAACTCAAGCACCATGATGGTGATGACGATCGCCACCACCCCATCGGTGAACGCCTCCATCCGGCCGGCCTTCATGATCGATCTCCAGAACGTCAGGCCGCTGCCGGCGCTGCAGCGACCGGGTGAAGCGCGCAGACCGCGGTGCCGGCCAGCACCAGGGCGCCGACGACGACCAAGGGAAGCACCAATCCGCTCTGCATCACCATGACGGCGCCGATGGCGGCTCCGAGGAAGATCGCCGCCACGCTGGCCAGCCGCCTGGCGAAGTTGAGGTTCGCCCCGCCGGCGAGGCTGGAATCGGCGGCCAAGCCGGTCAGGGTCAGGGTCAGAACCGTCGTGGTCAGGTCGGGAACCTTCAATTGCCGGACGGTTCCGTTGCGGAAGCCCATGGCAAAGCCGGTCAGGGCGATGATCGCATGGATGCCCGACGCCCTAAATTGTTCACCGGCATTCGGGCCCGCATCGAAGCCGGCAGCGACGACCGCCGCGATCCAGAACAGCGAGGTTTCGAACAGCGCCGAGGCCAGCAGCCAGTGCCGCATCGGCCGTCCCGCCAGCGTCCTGCCGACCCGGCCGGCGATCAGGGCGCCGGCAAGGAAGGAGACCAGCGCCGTCACCGCCGGCAGGACCAGAAAGCCCGGCGTTCCCATCGCCGCGAACCCGAGAAAGACGATGTTGCCGGTCATGTTGGCGGTGAAGACCTTGCCCAACCCGAGAACGCTGATGGCGTCGACCAGCCCCGTCGTCACCGACAGGAGAATCAGAAGCCAAGGCAGGGGAGAAGTGCCACTCGCAGCCGGTGCGGACATTGCCGTCGCCTTCCCAATGTTTCAGATGGGTGGAGCGACAAAGTCTTTCATCGACGCGACGCCGGTCTTCTCGGTTCGAGGCCGGTTTGGAAAATTCTGCACATCCTGCCGAAGCGGCAGAATTATTCCGCAGCAGCATCGGCACATTGGCATCGCAAAGCTGACGGAAGACTGACAGTTCCATGTTGCGAGGGACTGACAGTTTAGCTTTGCGCTTACACACACCAAAAACACATAAGTTCGATTATGGAAATCTTATCGCATGCGTCTATGCCGACGCCCATCTTACAGCGCTACAGTCGTGAATAGGCAGCGGCGTACAGTAAGGGACGCCGGGCAGCCTTCGGGTCCGTGGGGCGTGTTTTCCTCCCCAGCCGTTGCCGACTTCTCAAGCACCTGAAAGGCAAAATGCCGCCGATCCTTGCCACAGCGGGCAGGACCGGCGGCGCAAAAAATCAGCCGAAGCGGCCGGTGATGTATTCGGAGGTCTTTTCCTTGGTCGGGTTGGTGAAGATCTCTTCCGTGTTCCCGAACTCGATCAGCTCGCCCAGATACATGAAGGCGGTGAAGTTGGAGATGCGGGCCGCCTGCTGCATGTTGTGGGTGACGATGGCGATGCAGTAGTCGGAGCGCAGCTCGTCGATCAGCTCCTCGCACTTGGCGGTGGAGATGGGGTCGAGTGCCGAGGTCGGCTCGTCCAGCAGCAGGACCGACGGCTTGACCGCGATGGCGCGGGCGATGCACAGGCGCTGCTGCTGGCCGCCGGACAGGCTCATGCCGTTCTGGCGCAGCTTGTCCTTCACCTCGTCCCACAGCGCGGCGCGGCGCAGCGAGAACTCGACCCGCTCGTCCATGTCGGCGCGGGACAGCTTCTCGTACAGCTTCACGCCGAAGGCGATGTTGTCGTAGATCGACATCGGGAAGGGCGTCGGCTTCTGGAACACCATGCCGACGCGGGCGCGCAGCAGGTTCAGGTCCTGCTTCGGCGACAGGATGTTGACGCCATCCAGCATCACCTCGCCGGTGGCGACCTGCTTGGGATAGAGGTCGTACATCCGGTTCAGAATGCGCAGCAGGGTCGACTTGCCGCAGCCCGACGGCCCGATGAAGGCGGTGACCTGACGGTCGTACAGCGGCAGCGAGATGCTCTTCAGCGCCCGGTAGCCGTCATAGAAGAAGTCCAGGTTGCGGACGCTGATCTTCTCGGGCAGGCCGGCGCCGGCGATGGCGCGCTCGGCGCCGGTCGCGGCCATCATGCCGGCGGGGAACTTGCTGCTGCCGTGGGCGGGGCTGTTGGCGTCCATGTGGGTCATCGTCATGGTTACTTTCTCGTCGTGCCGAGACCGGCCAGCAGCCGGGCGCCGATGTTGAGGAGCAGGATGGCGACCGTGATCAGCAACGCGCCGCCCCAGGCCAGCTGGCGCCAATCCTCATAGGGCGACATCGCGTACTGGAAGATGACCACCGGCAGGTTGGCCATCGGCGCGTTCATGTCCGCGCTCCAGAACTGGTTGTTCAAGGCGGTGAACAGCAGCGGCGCGGTTTCGCCGCTGATGCGGGCGATGGCCAGCAGGACGCCGGTGATCATGCCGTTGCGGGCGGCGCGGTAGGCCACCATGGTGATGACCTTCCACTGCGGCGCCCCCAGGGCGGCGGCGGCCTCGCGCAGGCTGTTGGGCACCAGCTTCAGCATGTCCTCGGTCGTGCGGACGACGACCGGGATGACCAGCACCGCCAGCGCCATGGCGCCGGCCCAGGCCGAGAAATGGCCCATGCGGACGACCAGAACTTCGTAGACGAACAGGCCGACCATGATCGACGGCGCACTCAGCAGCACGTCGTTGATGAAACGCACCACCTCGGCCAGCTTGGTGTTGCGGCCGAACTCCGCCAGATAGGTGCCGGCCATCACGCCGACCGGCGTGCCGACCAGCGTGGCGACCGTGGTCATGATGACGCTGCCGAAGATGGCGTTCAGCAGACCGCCCTCCCCGCCCGGCGGCGGCGTGTTCTCGGTGAACAGGCTGAGGTTGATGGCCGACAGCCCGTTGTAGAGCAGCGTCCACAGGATGGCGACCAGCCAGAACAGGCCGAAGCAGGCGGCGCCCAGCGCCAGGGTCAACGCCAGCTTGTTGGCAATGCGCCGGCGGTGATACAGCCCCCCGATGGGGGTCGCCAGCGTCGCGGAATTGGACATCGTCATGGGCCTCAGACTCCGGCCTTGCGCTGCAGGCGCAGCAGCATCAGCTTGGCGATCGACAGCACGGTGAAGGTGATCAGGAACAGGATCAGGCCAAGTGCCACCAGCGAAGCGGTGTAGACGTCGCCGACCGCCTCGGTGAATTCGTTGGCGATGGAGGCCGAAATCGTCGTGCCCGGCGCCATGATCGAGGAGCTGATGCGGTGCGCGTTGCCGATGACGAAGGTCACCGCCATCGTCTCGCCCAGCGCACGGCCGAGGCCCAGCATGACGCCGCCGACCACGCCGGTGCGGGTATAGGGCAGCACCACGTTCCACACCACCTCCCAGGTGGTGGCGCCCAGCCCGTAGGCGGACTCGCGCACCATCGGCGGCACCGTCTCGAAGACGTCGCGGGTGATGGAGGTGATGAAGGGCAGCACCATGATGCCCAGGATCAGGCCGGCGGTCAGGATGCCGATGCCGTAGGGCGGACCCATGAACAGGTTGCCGATACCGGGGATCTGGCCCAGCGTGGCGATCAGGAAGGGCTGGATGGTCGACTGCATGAAGGGGGCGAAGACGAACAGGCCCCAGATGCCGTAGATGATGCTGGGAATGCCGGCGAGCAGTTCGATGGCGACGCCGAGCGGGCGCTTCAGCCAGGCCGGGCACATCTCGGTGATGAAGAGCGCGATGCCGAAGCTGACGGGAATGCCGACGGCCATGGCGATGATGGAGGTGACCAGCGTGCCGTAAATCGGGGCGAGCGCGCCGAATTGTTCGGTCACCGGGTTCCAGACTTCGGTGGCGACGAAGCCGAAGCCGAACGTGCGCAGTGCCGGAAGCGCGCCGTCGATCAGGGAAACCGTGACGCCGCCCAGGATCAGCAGGACGAGCAGCGCGAATGCGAGGGTGGCGTTGCGGAAGGCCGCATCCTGCAGGCGCTGGCGGCGGGCCCGTCGGGCGGTGGAGGCGTGTGCGTCGGTCAAGGTCAGCGCGATCTCGGTCATGGCCGCTCCGTGAGGCGTGCGGTGGGAACGGCGCAATTTCCGTTCCCACCGGCGATCATGCCCTCGGGCGAACCGGCCGGCGGCCCGCCCGAGGTCGGTTGGCCGTGGTTACTTGGCCGACGCGGTCCAGATCGGCTTGCCGTCGGCCTGGATGGTCTGCGACCAGGTCTTCTGGACCAGCGACACCACTGAGTCCGGCATCGGGACATAGTCCAGCTCGGTCGCCATCTTGGAGCCGTTCTTATAGGCCCAGTCGAAGAACTTCAGCGCTTCGGCGGAAGCCGAGGCGTCCTGCGGGTTCTTGTACATCAGGATGAAGCTGGCGCCGGTGATCGGCCAGCTCTCCGCACCCGGCTCGTCCGTCAGCAGGACGTAATAGCCCTTGGAATTGGCCCAGTCGGCGTTGGCGGCGGCAGCCTGGAAGGCCTCGATCTTCGGAGCGACGGTCTTGCCGTCCTTGTTCTGCAGGTCGAGGTGGGTGATGTTGTTCTGCTTGGCGTAGGCGTATTCGACGTAGCCGATCGAGCCGTCCGTCTGCTTCACCATGTTGGCCACGCCTTCGTTGCCCTTGGCGCCGATGCCGGCCGGCCACTGGACGGAGGTGTTGGCGCCGATCTGGGTCTTGAACTTCGGGCTGGTCTTCGACAGGTAGTCGGTGAACAGGAAGTTGGTGCCCGACCCGTCAGAGCGGTAGACCGGGGCGATGGCGGTGTTCGGCAGGTTGACGTTCGGGTTCAGTTCCTTGATCTGCGGGTCGTTCCACTTGGTGATCTCGCCCATGTAGATGTTGGCGAGAACGGTGCCCGACAGCTTGACCTCGCCGGCCTTGATGCCCTTCAGGTTCACGACCGGAACCACGCCGCCCATGATCATCGGGAACTGGATCAGACCGGCCTGCTCCAGCTCTTCCGGCTTCAGCGGCATGTCCGACGCGCCGAAGGTGACCGTCTTGGCCTTGATCTGCTTGATGCCGCCGCCCGAACCGATCGACTGGTAGTTCAGGCCCGTGCCCGTCTCCTTCTTGTAGGCGTCGGCCCACTTGGCATAGATCGGATACGGGAAGGTGGCACCGGCACCGGAGATGTCGGCGGCCGAGGCGACCGACAGCGGGGCGACCGACACGGACAGAGCGGCCAGGGCACCGAAGGCGGCGCAGCGAACGAACGCCGAAGTCATGGTTTTCACGGCAAAACTCCCGATAGGTTTGGACGGTGTCGTTGGGTTGGAGAAATGCCCGGCCTCGGCCGGACGTCGTAACCCGCCTTCTTCGTCGCGGTGACCATAGCCGCCGCCAGTGACGGGTTTGTTTTGTTTACGTGTCAGTTTTATGAAACCGACCCGCTCTTGCCCAAAGCCGCACGCTCATCGCGCGGCCCGGATTTCCTGAAGGAACAGATGCACGGCGGAACCGAGGCTGGTCGCCTCGTGCGACAGGCTTTCCGCCACCTGCAGCACGTCGCCGGCCTGGGTGCGCACCTTGGCCGCCGCCTCCGACAGGCCGGCGACGTGGTCCGAGGCCGCCTGGGTGCCGACCGCGACGCGGTGGGAACTGTCGACGATGCTCGACGTGATCATCGCCTGCTCCTCCACCGCTGCGGCGATGGCCGAGGCGTTGGATTCGATGCGCTGGACGCTGCCGGTCATGGTCGCCACCACCTCCGCCGTTTCGCGGCTGGCCGCCTGGGTCGCGGCGATCTGGCGGGCGATCTCGGCGGTGGCCTGGGCGGTCTGGCCGGCAAGGGCCTTCACCTCCCCCGCCACCACCGCGAAACCGCGGCCCATCTCCCCCGCCCTCGCCGCCTCGATGGTGGCGTTCAGCGCCAGCAGGTTGGTCTGGCCGGCGATCTCGTCGATCAGCCCGACGACGGTGCCGATCTCGCCCGCCGTGCTCGACAGGTCGGCGACGGTCGCCTTCACCTGCTCCGCCCCGGCGGCGGTGTCGCCGATGATGCGGGCCGATTCCCCGGTGCGCTTGCTGATCTCGGCGATGGACTGCGAGATTTCCGAGGCGGCGGTCGCCACCTGCTGGATCCCCGCCGCCATCTCGCCGGACAGCTGCATGGCGGCCTCGGCGCGGTCGTTGGCGTTGGCGGCGATGTCGGTCAGCGAACGGGCCCGGGAGGCCATGACGCGGGCGGCCTCGGCCAGGGTCTCGACGCTGCTCAGCACGTTGCGTTCGAACTGGTCGGCGATCTCCAGCATGCTTGTCCGGCGGGCCGACGCGGCGTTGCGGCGCTCGATCTCCACCTTCTCGTGCGCCTCTTCCATGGCGCGGGCATTGGCGATGAAGACGAACAGCGCGCGGGCCATGTCGGTGATCTCGTCGTTGCCGTCGGCCTTCTGCTCCACCGTCAGGTCGCCGTCGGCGACCCGGCGCATGGCGTCGGCCAACGCCTCCATCCGGCCGACGACGCGGCGTCCGACATAGAGCGAGACGATCAGCCCGGCCAGCAGCACGCCGGCGGTCGCCAGCAGGAACTGGATCTCGTTGGTGCGCTCCAGCGCGTCATGGGCGGCGGCGGCCCCGTCGGCGGCCGCCCGCTCCGCCGATTGGACCAGCCCGTCGACCATTGCGGTCAGGGCGGCGCCGGTGCGGCGGTTGCTGTCGATCAGCGTGGCGTTCTCGGCATAGGCCGCCAGTTCGCCGGCGCGCAGAGCCAGGATGCCGTCGTCGCCGAAGCCCAGGGCCAGCAGCCGCTCCGCCAGCCGGCGGGTCTCCGCGCCCAGATCGTCGCCCGAGTCCGTCAAGGTGCCGCGGATCGTCGCCGCCAGTGGATCGAGCGTCCGGCGTGCGGCGGTCAGCCGGGCCGGCGTTTCCGCATTGCCGGCCTCGGCCAGCTTGCCGGCCAGCAGGTTGGCGTCGGCCATCAGGCCGCTCAGCACGGTGTAGCGGTGCTGGGCCGCCGGCACGACATTGGTCGACAGGTCCTGCATCCGCTCGGCGATGGCGCTGCCGGCCTCGGCGATGCGTCCGCGCGAATTCAGCATCAGCGGCAGCATGCGGGCGTTGGCGTCGCGGTCCAGCCGGACGATGTCGTCGACGCCGGCCGCCAGCGACTCGGCCAGCGTGCGCGCCTCCGCCTCTGGAATGCCTGGGTTGAGCTGGCGGACGCGGCGGGTATAGACGCTCTTGTCGCCATCGCCATACGCAGCCAGTTCGTTGATCGCCGCCACCACCGGGGCTGCCGCCTCGCTCTTCGCCAGCGGACGCAACGCGCCCTGCAGGTCGGACAGCGCGGAGTCGAAGTCGGTGGACAGCGACATCACCTTCGACCGGTCGGTCTCGAACGCGCCGATCAGCAGCGATTTCGCCAGGGCGGCCTCCGCTCCACGCAGCTGGAAAAGCGGGATGACCGTCTGCCCAAGCTCCGCGCCGATCACCGCGGAGGATTGCGAAGTCGCCTCGACCATCGCGGCGATCGCCTGGGCCAACTGCCCGCGCGAGGCCTGCATGTCCGGCTTCAGCGCGGCGAGCAGCTTGGCGTGAATGTCGCTCAGTTCCGCCAGCCGGCCGCTGCGCTGTTCCTGCAGGGTGAGCCGCCGGCCGGTCGCCGTCCCCAGCGCATCGATGGTGCCGAGCAGCGAACGGGCGGTGCCGGTCAGTTCCGCGACGCGGTCGGCATCGCCCCCCGTATGACTATACCCGCCGGCCAGCCGGGCGAGCTGCCCGTCCAACGCCCCGCGCTGCGCCTCGACGGCGCTGCGCAGCCGGGCCAGATCCTCTTCGGAGGTTGCGGCGTCGATCAACGGTCCCAGTGCCAGCACCCGTGCCGTCGTGGTGGCGAGGCCATGGGCGGCGCTGAGCACCGGCACCTGCGTGCCGGTGATGTCGGCGACATGGCCGCGGACGGCGCCATAGGACATCCAGCCCACCACCGCGGCGATGCAGGGAAGTGCCGCCACGGTGCCGAAGGCGATCAGCATCTTCGACTTGATGCCGGACCGCCGGCGCTGGTCGACTGGCTTTGCCATATGGGCCACCCGTGGCTTGGAGGTTGTCCGTGCCGCGCCGCGGTTCTCCGCAGACCGGCCGGCGCCATGGGTAGCCCTTCTGATTGGATGAATCGGTGACGGTTGGATGAAGTTTTCGCGACGCACAATCGAAACATTGCCGGACGCGGGAAATCATCCGTCGCGCAGCCGATCATGGTGAATCGAACGTAAACGGCGGCGAATAGAAAAGCGGCGCCCGATCCCGCCGGACGCCGCTCTATTGCACGTATTCCGCGTAGAAGCTTGGCCCAGCGGCCCGCGTTACACCGGCGGCGCCGTCCGCCGCAGGCTGTCGCGGTTGGAGGCCTTGGCGAACCACGCGGTCAGCGCCGGCCGACCCTCGCGCCAATCCTCATCTCCGAAGCGGAAGTCGAGGTAGCCGAGCGCAACCAGCACCGCCAGCGTGCCGATTGTGGCCTCGCCGTCCAGCGACGCGGCCTCGGCCTCCAGCAGATCGAGCGAGCGGGCGACCGCCTTGCGCTGGCGCTCCATCCAGTTGGCGGATTTCTCGCCGTCCGGGCGCATGGATTCCAGCCGGCGCAGGATGGCGGCGTCGCAGACGCCGTCGGCGATGGCCTGCAGCCGCAGCGCCGCCCAACGAGCCGGGCCGGCGGGCGGAAGCAGCGGCGCCCGGTCGCCCAGCGAATCGAGATACTCGACGATCACCGGGCTGTCGAACAGGGTGGTGCCGTCCTCCAGCGTCAATGCCGGCACCTTGCCCAGCGGGTTGTCCTTGCCAAGGTCGGTGACGGCCGACCATGGATCGGTCGTCACCCGCTCCACCCGGTCCTCCAGCCCGCGTTCGATCACGACCATCATCACCTTGCGCACATAAGGCGAGGTGGCGCTCCAGCGCAGCTTCAACATGGACGCTCCTTCCATTTCGGGATCGATTGAAGACAGGCTAGCGGCAGGCCGGATCGCCGGTCCACCGCCGGGCTGGCAACCCTCATCCCCGGAAATGATCCTTGCGCCGGCGCAGTTCGGCGAACACCTCCACCGACGGGGCGCCGGACATGCCGATGGCGGACTGGACGCCGGGATCGTCGGCGCGCAGGAAGGGGTTGGTGCGGCGTTCCATCCCGATGGTGGTGGGAATCGTCGGCTGGTTCCGCTCGCGCAGAGCCGCCACCTCCTCCATCCGCTGATGCAGGGCGGCATTGTCCGGATCGACCGTCAGGGCGAAGCGGCCATTCGACTGGGTGTATTCGTGGCCGCAATAGACGCGGGTCTGGTCGGTCAGCGCCCGCAGGTTCTGCAGCGAGTCCCACATCTGGGCCGGCGTGCCTTCGAACAGCCGGCCGCAGCCGAGCGAGAACAGCGTGTCGCCGCTGAACAGGGTCTCCGCCGCTTCGAACCAGAAGGCGATATGACCGCTGGTGTGACCGGGCACCGTGAAGACGCGGGCGGTCTGCTCGCCGAACACCGTGCGGTCGCCGTCGCCGAGCATCACGTCTAGGCAGGGAATGCGGTGGGCATCGGCGCGGGCGCCGACCACGCTGGCGCGATAGCGGGCCTTCAGCTCCTCGGCGCCGCCGATATGGTCGTCATGGTGATGGGTCAGGAAAATGTGGGTGAGGGACCAGCCCCGCCGCTCCAATTCGGCCTGCACCGGGGCGGCGTCGCCGGGATCGACCACGCCGACCTTGCCGGATGCCGCGTCGCGCAGCACATAGATATAGTTGTCGGCGAAAGCCGGAACGAGAATGACCTCCACGGCAGCGGACTCCCTGCTGTTGCGATACGAAACCCGTGTTACGCTTGGGATACCATGTACACAGATATCGTCGATCTGAGGGAGTTCTACGAGTCCGGATTGGGGCGCACCGCCCAGCGGATGATCCGGCGGCGCATCCGCACCATCTGGCCGGACGTGCGCAACCAGATCGTGCTCGGCGTCGGCTATACCACGCCGTACCTGCGTCCCTTCATGGGCGAGGCCGACCGGGTGGTGGCGGTGATGCCCGCCAGCCAGGGCGTCAGCTTCTGGCCGGCGGAAGGGCCGGGCATGGTGGCGCTGGGCGACGAGGCCGACCTGCCCTTCGGCGACAACACCATCGACCGTGTGCTTCTGGTCCATGGACTGGAAGGCACCGAACAGCTGCGGCCGATGATGCGCGAGATCTGGCGGGTGCTGGCCGGCGGCGGCCGGGTGCTGGCGGTGGTGCCGAACCGCCGCGGCCTGTGGGCGCGCGCCGACTGGACGCCCTTCGGTCACGGATTTCCCTATTCCGCCTCGCAGCTGAAGCAGGTGCTGCGCGACACCATGTTCGTGCCGGAACGCACGCGCCATGCCCTGTTCATGCCGCCGTTGCGCTCGCATTTCCTGCAAAAGACCGCGCCGGCCTGGGAAGAGGTCGGCGGGCGCTGGTTCAAGGCCTTCGCCGGGGTGACGATGATCGAGGCGTCGAAGCAGATCTTCGCCGGCGTGTCGCGCCGCGCGGCGCAGCAGCCGGTGAAGCGCCGGCTGATCGTGCCGCTGCCGGGTGGTGCGGCCCCCGCCGCCCGCAGCGGCAGCGCCCGCACCACCATCGCCGGAGCCACCATCCCCGGCGGCGACTCCGTCGACTGCCAGCAGCCCTATCCCCGGACCTGACTAGTTGCGCACCTGACGCAGCACGTCGGCGATCCGGCCGCCGATGCCGCTGCCCAGGCCGCCGGCCCGCTCCGCGATGGTCCGGCCCAGCGTCGACAGTTCCTCCAACTGGCGGGTCACGCCGCCCAACGTCTGTTCGGCATCGCCGATCCGCTGCTCCGCCGCCATGGCGTCCTGGCGCGACTGGTCGAGCGAGCGTGCGACATCCGAAGTCAGGGCCGCCTGTTCGTCGATGGCCGCGGCGACCGTGCCGTTGATCGTCTGGATCGAGCCGATGGTGGAGTGGATGCGGCCCAGCGCCTCGTCCACCGCGGCGGTCTCCTTCTGCAGATTGGCGACCTGATCGGCGATCTGCTTGGTGGCGTCGGCGGTCTGGCGCGACAGCGCCTTCACCTCGTTGGCGACGACGGCGAAGCCGCGCCCGGCCTCACCCGCCCGCGCCGCCTCGATGGTGGCGTTCAGCGCCAGCAGGTTGGTCTGGCTGGCGATGGCGTTGATCAGCTTCACCACGCTGGCGATCTGTTCGGCGGCCGATCGCAGCGAGTTCATCACCGTGGTGGCGCGGTCGCTGTCCGACGCCGCGGCCAGACTGATCTCCCGCGCCTTGCTGGTGTCGCCGGAGATCTGGTCGGAGGTGGAGGCCAGCCGGTCCAGCATGCCGGCGATGGCGCTGACCGAACCATCGACGGCGCGGGCCGCACCGGCGGCATCGGCGGCCTGCCGCAGCCCCTCCGTCCCGGCGGAGCGGACGGCGGCCACCGCCGATTCCAGCTTGCGTCCGGCCTCCGCCAGTTCGGCGGCGACTCCGCCGACCTCGCGCTCCACCCGCTCGGACAGGTCGCGCGTCAGGGCAAGGCGGCGCGTCTCCGCCGTTTCGGCCCGCAGGGTCGCCGCCACCCAATGGCGGGCGAGGCGGGCGAAACGGCGCGCCTGCTCCGTCGGGCCGGCGACGGCGAGCGCGCCGACCCGGTCGCCGTCCAGATCGATGGCGACGGCATAGCCTTCCCGCATGGCGCCGCCGGACTTGGCCGCCTCATCCCGGCTGACGGCGCGCTCGTCGAGGCGGCGGGCCATGATGTCGGCGCCGGCCGGATGGGTGGTGCCGATCCGCTCGCGCGCGGTGGAGGCGACGACGCTGCCGCCCTTACCGACGAAGGACACGACGGAATCCAGTTCCCGCCCGATGGACTCGCAGAGTTCCTGTGCGATGGTGGCGCTGATGTCCAAGACGCTTCTCCCCTTCTTCCCGTTTATGGTTTTCCGTCATCATTGCCTGACGACGCCCGATGCCCCGCAAGATGACCCGCCCGATGCTCCACCCACGGCCCCGCTTACGGCGCCGCTCAGGACATCGGGGAATGCCGATCCACCTCGTGGAGAGAATTCTCCGATTCGCAGGTAACCTTCCGACACTACACGCAACATTTACGAACGAAGAGTTGAAAGAATGACGCAGCCGACCATTCTGGTGCTTCCCGGCCTGGGCAACTCCGGTCCCGACCACTGGCAGACATGGCTGGAGGGCCGGCTGCCGGCGCTGACCCGCGTCGATCTGGGCGATTGGGACGCTCCGGAGCCCGACCGGTGGGTGGAGCGGCTCGACCATGCGGTCCGCTCGGCACCCGGTCCGGTGGTGCTGGTCGCGCACAGCCTGTCCTGCATCCTGGTGGCACGCTGGGCGGCGGACGGCGATGCCGCTGCCAAGGTCGCCGCCGCCCTGCTGGTCGCCCCGCCCGACGTCGAGTCGCCCGGAACGGTGCCGGCCGAGGCCTGCCGCTTCGCCCCGGTGCCGGCCGATCCCCTGCCCTTCCCGGCAGTGGTGGTCGGCAGCCGCAGCGATCCCTACTGCAGCGCCGCCCGCGCCTGCGGCTTCGCCGCGCTGTGGGGTGCCGACTTCATCGATGCCGGCGAGGCCGGCCATATCAACAGTGCAAGCGGCCACGGTCCCTGGCCGATGGGCGAGACGCTGCTGAAGGACCTGCTTGCCCAGATCTGAATAAAGCCCCTGAACCACACCCTTGCCGCTGCGGGCGAAAGGGTGCGACACAGGGGATGTCGTCGCGCGCCCGCCAGCGGATTTGGAGCTTATGACCGGCACTTCCATCGTCGAGGCCGCCCCGGCCAAGTTGAACCTCTACCTGCATGTCACCGGCCGGCGCGCCGACGGCTATCACGAGTTGGACAGCCTCGTCGCCTTCGCCGAGTTCGGCGACAGCATCGCCCTGACGCCGGCCGCCGCACGCGTGGCGCTGCGCGGAGCCGACCTGCCGCCGGCCGGTCCGCGTCTGGCCATCGCCGGTCCCTTCGGCCCGGCCCTGATGGGCGAAAACCCGGCGAACAATCTGGTGATGCGTGCCGCCCACGCGCTGGCTGTCCGGCTGGGCCGCGAGGCCGACGTAATGATCGCGCTGACCAAGGCGCTGCCGGTCGCATCGGGGATCGGTGGCGGATCGGCAGACGCCGCCGCCTGCCTGCGGGCGCTCGCCCGGCTGTGGGGAGTGCCGCCCGACGACCCGGCGCTGTTCGCGGTCGCCGCCGGGCTGGGCGCCGACGTGCCGGTCTGCGTCGCCGGGCGCAGCTGCTATTTCGGCGGCATCGGCGACATTCTGGACGAGGCGCCGGACCTGCCGGAAACCCATGCCGTGCTGGTCAATCCGAACGTGCCGGTGCCGACCCCGGCGGTATTCAAGGCGATGGCCGCCGCCCGCGCCGAGAGCGGTGCCGCCTTTTCAGCCCCTGCCCGCTTCACCCGCAAGCCGGCCGACGCGGCCGACCTCGCGGCGCTGCTGCTGGAGCGCACCAACGACCTGACCGCCCCGGCCCTGACGGCGGCGCCGGTGATCGCCGACGTTCTGGCGGCGCTGGAGCGCAGCGCCGGTTGCCTGCTGCCCCGCCTGTCCGGCAGCGGCGCCACCTGCTTCGGCCTCTACGCCACGGCGGCGGCGGCGGAAGCGGCGGCCAAGACCATCGCGGCGGCGTCACCCGGCTGGTGGGTGAAGCCGACCCGCCTGCGTCCCACCCCGCCCGATGCCCCGGCCCTGCCGCGCGGCATCGTCGCCGATCCTGTCGCCGCCCAACCCGCCTGCGTCCCTCCACCGTCCGCGCCGTTCCCCGACACCGGCGGCTGGGGTGTCGGCTGAGACAGGCTCACGCCCGCATATAGCCCCAGCCGTCCGCCTGCGCCTCGGCGATGTCGAGGACGCCGGCGGCGACCACCGTCAGCCCCTCGGCGGTCCGGCCGGTCTTCGCCAGCGTGTTGCCGCAGACGCGCAGATGCCGGTCGGTCTCCGCATCCGGGCTGTCGAGCGCCGCGGCGACGGCGCCCGCATTGACGACGATGCGCACCTCCGCATCGGGCCGCGCCTTCAGCAGATTGCGGGCATTGTTCCGCGCCCGCTCCAGCGCGGCCGGCGTCGGCGCGTGGATGACCAGACGCAGCGGAGATGCCGGGGCGGAGGTCATGGCGGTCACTTTCCCATCGCCGCATCATGGAAGGAGAAGTCGAACAGCGTGTCGACATCCACCGGTTCGGTGATCTGGTCCAGCGACTGCTGGAAAGCCTGCATCTTCTTGGTGGAGTCCAGGATCACCCGCGGGTCGTCGACGAAGGTCGTCGCGTCGGAGGTCAGCGCCGCCCGCATGACGTCGCGTTCGACCAGACCCTTGCCGATGATGTCCGTCACCAGTTCCGCCGTGCGGTCGGGGTTGGACTTGGCGAAGGCGGTCGCGCGGATGTGCAGCTTGACCAGTTCGGCCACCGCGTCGCGGTTCTTGGCGATGGCGTCTTCGGTCACCGCCAGCACGGCGCCCGGTTGCTTGGGGAACATGGTGCCCGCCTTGGCGATGATGGCGGCATCCTGCAGGCGCGACTTCACCAGCGTCAGGATCGGTTCCAGGATCGAGGCGCCGTCGATGGCCCCGGTCAGCAGCGCCTGCTGCAAGGGCTGCTCGCCCATGCCGACGATCTCGACATCGTCGGGGGCGATGTGCGCGACCTCCGCCATCCAATAGCGCAGGACGGTGTCCGGCACCGATCCGGCCGGCAGCGAGCCGATCTTCGGCCGCCGGCCGTTGGCGGCGCGGAAGGCCTTGACCCCCTCGGCCGGGTTGGCGGCGCCGGCCATCGCCTTGGCCAGCGGACCGCGGCCGATCAGCGCCACCTGATCGATGACGTTGGCGGCGACGACCTTCAGCTTCACCCCCTTCGACCGGGCGATCAGCGCCGGGCCGATGCCGACATAGGCGACGTCCAGCGTACCCGAGGCGAGCGCCTGGATCATCGCCGGCCCCGACTGGAAGCTGGTGGTCTGCAGGGTCAACCCGGCATCCTTGGTCCATCCCTCGCCCGTGATCACGTAAAGCTGGGTCATCGGGATGATCGGGATGTAGCCGACACGCAGCGTCGTCGCGGCCAAGGCAGGCAACGGCAGCGACGCGGCGGCGGCGGCAATGCCCAGCGCCGCGGCCCCCACCAACAGGTCGCGGCGGGCCACGGGACGGGCCACGGGACGGGCGGAGTTGGAACGCGGCTTCGGCGGCGGGGTCTGCGGCATGTCGGGTCTCCTTTTGCCGCTCAAGCCTAGTGCGCCCGGCCGCGAAATTCAATTCACGTCAGGTCCGGCCGGACACTCTTCACAATCAACAAACCGATTTTGTCTTTATGCGCCGGCCGGCAGCCGGCGCCGGAACGGGCGGATCAGCCACAGGTTCAGCGCCAGACCGACCAGGGCACCTCCCCCGATCACCCCCGCCATCGGCAGGGCGGTGCCGTCGGCCATCAGCCCGACCGCCCAGCCCGAAACCGCGCCGCTGCTGAACTGCAGCATGCCGGCGAGCGCCGATGCGGTGCCTGCCATCTGCGGAAAGGACTGCAGCGCACCCGCCATGGAATTGGCGAAGCAGAAGCCGGTCAGCGACATGAACAGGAACAGGCAGCCGACCAGCCCCCACAATCCGCCCCAGCCGCCGAGCACGCAGGCGACCAGCAGGATGCCGCTGGCGGCCGACAGCCAGACGCCGATCCGCAGCATCATGTCGGAGCCGAAGCGCATGACCGCGCGGCTGTTCAACGTGTTGACGATGATCATGCCGACGATGTTCAGCCCGAACAGGAAACCGTAATTCTCCGGCCGGACGCCGAACAGCTCGATATAGACAAAGGGCGAGCCGGAGATGAAGGCGAACATCCCCGCATAGATGAAGGACGAACCGATCGCATAACCCAGATACCGGCGGTCGGTCAGCAGCTTGCGGTAGGATTCGGCCAGCACCATCGGGCGCAGGCTGGTGCGGCGCGACTCCGGATGGGTTTCCGGCAGGCTGGCGAGCGCCAGCATCGCGACGGCGCCGAAGGCCGCCTGGGCTCCGAAGATCCAGCGCCAGTTGGCCCAGATCAGGATCTGGCCGCCGATCAGCGGGGCGATGATCGGGGCGGCGCCCATCACCAGCATCATCATCGACAGGACGCTGGCCGCGCGGTCGCGCTCGAACACGTCGCGGATCATGGCCCGGACCAGCACCGGCCCGGCACAGGCCCCCACCGCCTGCACGAAGCGCCACGCCGCCAGATGGCCGACATCGACGGTCAGCGAACAGCCGACGCAGCCGACGGCATAGAGCAGGATGCCGGTCGCCACCGGAATCCGCCGGCCGAAGCGGTCGCTCAGCGCCCCCCACAGCAATTGCCCGACGCCGAAGCCCAGGAAGAAGGCCGACAGGGTCCATTGCACCTGATCCTGCGCCGCATGCAGCTCGCGGCCGATCGCCGGCATGCCGGGCAGATACATGTCGGTGCCCATCGGCCCGAACGACATCAGCACGCCCAGCGCCGCAATGAAGAACGGGCTTTCGGCAGGCGAACGGGAACGAACGGCGGCAAGGCGCGCGAACATCGGCAAATCCAAATGCGACAGGGAGGGAAATCGGCCGGACGGAGTCCGCAGCTTTTAAGCTGCGCCGTCCCCTGTCCGACGCAAAGTCCCGTCTCGGCATGGCTGCCTTGAGTAACCTGCGATGGAATGCCGCCGCGACAATCCGCGCCTTGGCCGCGCCTTGTCCTCGCATTGACCGGTTGTTGCCGACTTTGCCGGACGCCTTCCTGCCATGATTGGCTGCAGCGCAATAAAATTCTGGTTCCGACCGCAAATCCATGCCTAAAATTGAATCCGGATGAAGGGCTTCCACCCTGCCAGAGGCCGCGCCATGCCGCACCCCACCCGCCGGTCGATCCTCTCCCTCGGTGCCGCCGGAACCGCTCTGGCGCTGCTTCCGCAAGCCGCCCATGCGGCGGCGATCCAGCCCGGACTGGTCTATGCGGCGGGGCAGAAATTCGACAAGAGCTTCAACGAGGGGGCATTCGCCGGGGCGGAGCGGTTCAGGTCGGCCACGGGCATTCCCGTCCTCGAATATCTGCCCTCCACCCCCGCCCAATTCGATCAGGCCGCGGCATCGCTGCTGCGGCGCGGGGTGACCGATCTGGTCGCCATCGGCTTCTATTACGCGACGCCGCTGGCCCGGCTGGCCCCGGCGCACCCGGCGGTGCGCTTCACGCTGATCGATGCGGTGGCGGAGGGGCCGAACATCCGCAGCGTCATCTTCAAGGAGCAGGAGGGATCCTTCCTGGTCGGCGTGCTGGCGGCGCTGGCGTCGAAAAGCGGGACCATTGGCTTCATCGGCGCGCTCGACATCCCCCTGATCCGCAAATTCATCGCCGGCTTCGAACAGGGCGCCCGCCATGCCCGCGGCGACGTCAGGGTGCTGGTGAATTTCGTCGGCACCACGCCGGCCGCCTTCAACGATCCCGCCAGCGGGGCGGAGGTGGCGCGCAGCCAGTTCCAGCGCGGGGCCGACGTGGTGTTCGCCGGGGCCGGGGTTTCGAACTTCGGCATCTTCGCCGCGGCGAGCGAAGGCAAGCGGCTGGCCATCGGCGTCGACAGCAACCAGAACTACCTCTATCCCGGCACCATCCTGACCTCGATGCTGAAGCGGGTCGATCTGGCGGTGCACTCCAGCCTTGAGGCGGCACGCCAGGGCACTTGGAACGCCGGCACGGTGGCGTTGGGGCTTGCCGAGGGTGCGGTCGATTACGCGGTGGACGAAAACAACCGCGACCTCATCACCCCGGCGATGGTGGAGGCGGCGGAAGCCGCCCGCCGTGCCATCGTCGCCGGACGCATCCCCGTCGCAGACGGAAGCTGAACCGCTTTTACGCCGGCGCCCCTATGCCGGTGCCTCGAATGGCTGCCAGCCGCGGGCGGCGGACAGGTCGGCGCCCTTCAGCGTGGCGAAGCTGGTCTTGATCGCCGTCAGGTCGGTGCCGCGCAGCACCACCCCGGCAAGGCTGGCGTCGCGCAGGTCGGCGCCGTTCAAACGGGCCTTGGCGAAGCTGGTCGGCCACAGCCGGCTGCCGTCGCCGCTGAGATCGACCTTGCGGAACTTGGCCCGCCACAGCTTGGCCCCGGCCAGATTGGCGCCCTCCAGGTTGCAGCCGGACAGATCCGCGCTGGTGAAGTCGGCATCGCGCAGATCGCTGTAGGACAGGTCCGCCATCATCAGCTTGGCGCCGGAGAAATCCGCCCCGCGCAGACCGCAGAAGCGCATCACCGCCCCGCACAGCAGCTGGTTGGCGAAGTTGTAGCCGCGCAGGTCGACCCGCTGCAACTGGATGCGGTCGCCCCCCTTCCCCAGCTTGTCGACCCAGATCTGGTGCTCGGCGATCAGCTCGCTCATCCGGGCCGCGGTGGTGGTCAAGCCGGTGCCATCCACGTCGACGCCGTGCCGCTCCAGCGCAGTGCGCAGTTCGTCGTTCAGCCGGGCGCCGCACATCAGCACGCCGTCCAGCGTCGTCTTGCGCATGGTCGCGCCGGTCAGGTCCGCCCCGATCAGGATGGCGCCGCTGAGGTCGCTGCCGCTGAAATCGACGCCGGACAGGTCGCTGCCGCTGAAATCGCACTGGGCCATCCGGCAATCGGTCAGGATCGCCTTGGACAGGCTGCAGCCGACGAAGGTGGTGGTGCCGTCGCTGTTGCCGGCCGCCCGGAATTCGCCGGCATCCAGCACCATGCCGCGGCGCAGGTCCGCACCCTGCAGATTGGCGTTCTGCAGCCTCGCGCCGTCCACCCTGGCCCCGCGCAGGTCGGCGCCCTGCAGCTGCGCGCCGGTCAGGTCGGCCCTCGACAGGTCGGCACCGTAGAGATCCGCCTTCGACAGCAGCGTGCCGACCAGACGCGCCCTTGCAAGGCTGGCCCCGGTCAGCTTGGCGCCCGACAGGTTGACGCGGTTCAGCCCCAGTCCGCCCAGTTCATAGAAGCTGAGATTGGCGCGACGCCCCTTCCCTGCCGGGTCGCGCAGCAGCCACTGCTGGTGCCGCACCAGCGCATCGCGAACCGCCCGGAGATAGCGTTCATCCATCATGCGGCGCGTCGTTGCCCCGGCATTGCCGTCCCGGACACGCTGTCCCGGACTGTTCGCGTCCAGGATGTTACCGAAACCGATTCAATTTCGGAAGATGCCAGCCATCGAACCTTCGCCCGATCGGCAAGATTCTTTTGTCGCAGACGCAATTCCGGTCCGATATAGGCCGCCCCTCCGGTCACGTCCGCGTGATGGCCGCGTGATGACCGCCCTGCCCGGCTTGGGCAGGCGGGATCGCGGCCCAATATAGGTGGCTCAGGACACCGACCACCAACATGGGAGACCGGCGGCATGCCCGAATCGGACAAGACGCAATCGGCAAAAAACGAGCAGGCCAGAAGCGAACAGGAGTGGAAGCGGGACCTGTCGCCCAACCAGTACAAGGTGCTGCGCGAACACGCGACGGAATATCCCGGAACCAGCCCGCTGAACGACGAGAAGCGCCACGGCGTCTATCGCTGCGCCGGCTGCGGCCAGCCGCTCTATGCCAGCGACACGAAGTATGAGAGCGGGTCGGGCTGGCCCAGCTTCTGGGAGCCGCTGCCCGGCGCGGTCGAGACCTCCACCGACCACAAGCTGGCCTATCCGCGCACCGAGGTTCATTGCGCCGCCTGCAAGGGCCATCTGGGCCATGTCTTCGACGACGGACCACGGCCGACCGGCAAGCGCTACTGCATGAACGGCGTCGCCATGAGCTTCGAGCCGTCGGAAAAACCTGACTGACCGGCAGGACTATGACCGGGTGCCGGGCTTACCCCGCCGGTTCGGCAGCCGGTCATAAACCCTCCCAAAAAAGGCGGGTTTGCCCTTATTTCGGCTAAAAATGACAACCTCGACATGGAGCGCGATGGTATGATCCGCCCCGTGCGGCGCGTTGTCGCGAGGGCATCGCGGCCCTTCGCCCACCGTGGCACGATGCGTCGGTACACCGGCGCAGGCATTCGGTGCGGCTGGCGGAGGGTGAATGGTCATTTCGGCCGAATTCCTGGGGATGCTGCTTCTGATTGCCAGCGCCGCCGCGCTCGGACTGTCCATCGTCGTCGATGTCGGCCGCGTCAGCGCGGAGAAAACGCGCGAGGCGATGAACCAGCGCCAGTACGACAAGAAGCGCGCCGCGCTCGCCGAATGGCGCCAGAAGACGGAACGCAAGCGCGTCGACCTGACCACGCTGCAGGCCCGTCAGACCGAATTCAACGGCCGGCGCCAGAAGGCGCTGACGGAATTGCGGGCGCTGGAATATTCGAAGATCGAGCTTGTCCATGAACTGGGCGACCAGGACGGTGACGGCGACGTCTACTGGTCGCAGCTGGCCGCGGGACCCAATTTCAACGAGTTGGACCGCAAGGACATCGTCTTCTCCCGCCAGATCTGGGAATACCGCAACGTCGCCCACATCACCGCCCCGTCCGCAGAACAGGCCCACGGGACGGTCCGGACCAGCTTTTCCCAGCGCAACGGCGTGATCTGCTCGCCGGTGGTTCCGCTGGCGCTCGCCCCCGACCCCGAGGCGGAGGCTTCGGCGGCATGAGGCGGGGCGGCATGAGGGGGGCAGCATGAAGGGGACGGCCGCATGACCGGCATGATGCTGTATTTCGCGCTGGGCCTGATGGTGCTGACCGTCCTGTCCAACCGCTACTGGCGCCGCCAGCTGGTGGTGACGCGGATCGCCATGTCGAAGCTGAAGGAGAAGGTGGACGACGTGACCAAGGAGGTCGCCGACGTCGCTTCCGACTACGCCCAGCTGGCGCATCACCATGCGGAGATGGAAAAGCGCGTGCAGAAGGCGGAGATCGACATGCAGGCCGCCATCCTGGAGCTTGACCAGAAGAAGTCGTCGGCGATGCAGCGTTATTTCGTCTTCGACCGCAACGAGCCGCGTCCCGGCCGCTTCTGGGAGGTCGCGGTCCGCTGCCACCCCACCGGCGTCAGCCTGTCCGACCAGCGCGGCTATCGCGGCTGGACGGGGATCCGCCGTTATCTGCTGATCGCCGACGGCGACCGCGAGGCGCGCGAACGGGTCGCCGCCCGCTATCCCCGCAAGGCCGGTTTCGAAATCGTCGAGGTCGCCGGCTGCCGCCTGAACGGCCTGACCGTCAACCGCATCTCCGAACTCAGCACCTTCCGCAAGCCCGGAAAGCCGGAGGAGGACGGCGCGGCCGCCCGCCCGCAGCGCCGGGCCACATCCGCGCAATCCTGACCCCCACGCAGTCCTGACCGCTGCCTAATCCACCGCCGCCTGGAACATGTATCCCATGCCGTGCACGGTGACGATGCGGCTGGGATCGGCCGGATCGGGCTCCACCACCCGGCGCAGGCGGCGGACGAGCCGGTCGATGGAGCGGTCGTAGGGCACCGAATCGCCGCGCAGGGTGAGGTCGAGCAGATCGTCCCGGCTCAGCACCCGCCCCGGATTCTCGACGAAGGCGGCGAGCAGTTCGAATTCCGCGGAGGTCAGGCGAGCATCCTCGCCATGGGGATCGCGCAGGCGGCGTTTGTCCAGATGCAGTTCCCACCCGTCGAACCGCTTCACCCGCCCGCCCGCCGGTCGCGTCGGCCGGACGATGCGGCGCAGCAGGCTGCGGGTGCGGGCGAGGATTTCGCGCGGCTCGAACGGCTTGGTGATGTAGTCGTCGGCGCCCAGTTCCAGCCCGATCAGCCGGTCCATCCGGTCGGACCGTCCGGTGATCAGGATGATGCCGATGTTGGAGGTCGCCCGCAGTTCCCGCGTCACCGCCAGACCGTCCTTGCCGGGCAGACGGATGTCCAGCAGCAGCAGGTCGATCCTTCCGCGCGCCAGCAGCGCCGACAGCTGGTCGCCGTCCCGCGCCAGCATGACCCGATAGCCCTCCCCTTCCAGGTAGGCCTTCAGGGTCTCGCGGGTGATGGGATCGTCGTCGACCACCGCGATGGTGTGCATTGTCCCCCGTGCCGCACTGCGATGGGTGGCGGATTGTCTGCCACGCCCCATACCGAAGCTATCGGTTCCTCAAACGTGATACAAGATGGAGCGTAACGGACTTGCGCAAGGCGTTTCCGGATTGTTCGGTTGCTTCCTGCCTTGCCGACGGGGACAATCGCGCGGACCTTGCCAGCGGGTCGGGACAATGCCACATTTGTCCTCATGACAAATTGGACCCCTAACCTGGAGGGCCGTCCCGGCCCGCTCTATCGTGTCATCGCCGATGCGCTGGCCGACGACATCTCCGACGGCGTGCTGCCGGTCGGCTCCAGGCTGCCGACCCACCGCGACCTCGCCTTCCGCCTGGGCGTGACGGTCGGCACGGTGACGCGCGCCTATACCGAGGCGGAAAAGCGCGGACTGATCGGCGGCGAGGTCGGGCGCGGCACCTTCGTCCAGGGCCAGCGGGCGCCCGCCACCCCCCTGCCGCTCGGCTGGCCGCCCGCCGGCGAGACCTCCGCCGGCCCGGCCATCGTCAACATGACGACGGTCCATCCCGAACATGCGGTCGCCGTGCAGACATTCGGTCAGACGCTGACGGCTATCGCCGCCTCCGGTCATGCCGCGGCGCTGATCGGCTACGGTCCCCATGCCGGCCTGCCCGACCACCGCGCCGCCGCCGCGTCCTGGCTGGAACGCCAGCACCGCGTGAAGGCGACCGCCGACTCGGTGCTGCTGACCACCGGCGCGCAGAACGCGCTGGCCGTGGCGCTGGCCGCCGTCGCCCGCCCCGGCGACGTCATCCTGGCTGAACGGCTGACCAATATCGGCACCAAGGCGTTGGCCGCCACCCAGGGCTATCACCTGGAAGGTGTGGCCATCGACGAACACGGGCTGGTGCCCGACGCCTTCGACAGCGCCTGCCGCCGGCTGGGGCCGAAGGCGGTCTATCTGGTGCCGACCCTGCAGAATCCGACGGCGGTCGTCATGCCCGCCGCCCGCCGCCGCGAGATCGTGGAGATCGCCCGCCGCTATGGCGTGATCGTGATCGAGGACGACGTGTTCGGCTTCATGGTGCCGGATGCCGTGCCGATGCAGACCATGGCGCCGGACATCACCCTCTATGTGTCCAGCGTGTCGAAAAGCCTCGCCGCCGGGCTGCGGCTGGGCTTCGTCGTCGCGCCGCCGGAACTGCGCTCCCGCGTCGAGACCGCCATCCGCGCCCTGCAATATTCCGCCCCCGCCCTGCCGGCGGAGGTCGCGACGCGCTGGATCCAGGACGGCACCGCCGACCGCATCGTCGCGACCCAGCGGGAGGAGGACCTGGCCCGCCAGCGGCTCGCCCGCTCCATCCTGCCGGCCGAAACGGTCTATGGCCATCCGGCGGCCCAGCACCTGTGGCTGGTCCTGCCCGAACCCTGGCGGCGCGAGGACTTCATCGGCGAGGCCCGCCGCCGCGGGGTGATCGTCACCGGCGCCGATGCCTTCGCCGTCGGCCGCGCCAGTGCCCCCCATGCGGCGCGCGTCGGCCTGTGCATGCCGCGCAGCCGCGACGAGGCCGCCCGCGGCCTGCGCGCGCTGGCCGATGCGATCGACGCGCCGGCAGCGGCGATGCTGTCCATCGTGTAGAGGGGAGCCGGGGCGGCCGACCCTGCCGCCCCGATGGGAAAATCCTGCCGCCCCACGGGACCGGAATTGCCGCCCGTCATGGCGGCCGCAGCCTAACTTCATTCTTTATCAAGCACTTGGCTCTGGCCCGCATCCTGCAACCCCTTCGTCCATCATTCCTTTCCGGGAATGCGGGAAGAGGGAGCGCACCATGGTCAGCCTGTCCAGTTACGCCGATATCGGCGGCATGGCCCAGAGCCTGCAGCAGTCGATCGACGCCGCGGTCAAGCGCGTGCAGCAGCAGGCGGCGGGCAATGGCGGCGCGACCGGCAAGGTCCAGGAATACGAGCAGACCGTCAACAAGTCGGCGATGAACGCCGCTCCCTTCGCGACGAACATCGGAACGCTGGTCAAGGACAGCAGCCGCCTGAACGTCTTCAGCTCGCTGACCTCAAATGATCCCGCCGATTTCTACAAGTTCAACGTCACCACCTCCGGCGCCGCGACGCTCGGCACGGTGGGCGATGCCGGGGTCCGGCTGCAGCTGATGGACCGCGGCGGCAAGATCATCGCCGACAGCAACAAGGATTCCGGTGCCGGCTATGACGCTTTCCAGAAGCTGAAATCGGGACAGCTCACCCTCGACAAGGGCGACTACACACTGCGCATCGCCCGCGACAAGGACGTGCCGGTCAAGGACGCCAAGAGCTATGGCGTCCAGCTGCGCATGGGCAATTACAGCAAGGATTACGACACCATCGCCAAGCAGCCGGCCAAGGGCGACAACCCCTTCGGCGGCAACACCAAGCTGCAGGGTCTGGCCTCGATCCTCGGCGCCGGCAGCGCCTCGCCCAACCCCGCTTCGATGCTGCTCGGCGGCTCCGGCTCCAGCTATGGCGGCCGCGGATCGCTGCTGAACGCCATCCTGTAGCGCGGGTCAGACCAGCCGGTCGCGCCCCGATTCCTTGACCAGCAGCACCGCCTGGGTGCGGCTGCCGACGCCCAGCGCCTTCAGGACGCCGGTGACGTGGGTCTTCACGGTGGACAGGTTCAGCCCCAGCCGTTCGCCGATCTCCTGGTTTGACAGTCCCTGGGCCAGCAGGTCCAGCACCTCCAACTGCCGGCGGGTCAGCCCGTCGAAGATGCTGGGTGCCGCGCCGCGCGCGGTCGCCGCGGCAGCCGGAACCTGCGCCCCCGGCATGCCCAGCACCGGCGGCACATAGGATCCGCCGGCCATCACCAGCCGCAGGATGTTCACCACCAACACGTCGTCGGTCGATTTCGGAATGAAGGCACGGACGCCGCGCGACAGCACGGCGCGCATCTCGTCCGGCGACTCGATCATCGAGAAGATGGCGACCGGCACCGGTGCCACCCGTTTGACCAGCGCCTCGACATCGTCGAGCCCGCCCAAGCCCGGCATGCGCAAATCCATGACGATCAGGTCGAACGCGCTCCCCCCGTCCTGCATCGACGTGTCGAGGATGGCGTTCAACTGGCTGAAGCTGGTGGCGGCCACCACGGTGGCCTGCTCGTCCAGTTCACCCACCAAATGGGTCAAGCCGCTGCGGACGATGGAATGATCGTCGGCGATCAGAACCTGCATGTAACGTCTCGGACCGAAGATGCCTGGAGTACCGCACCGTCATACGCTGACGCAACGGTCCGCGCTACCTCCTTCGCACGTCCGGCGGCAGCAATCCCGCAAGGATCACGGCCGCTCGCCGGGGGAGAGGCGCCGGCCCCTCCCCCAGTCCACCGGTCAGGAGATCTTGATCATGATCTGGGCCCGGCGGTTCGACGGCTCGCGCACGTTCGGACCGGTGGGGACCATCAGCTGGTTTTCGCCGACACCTTCGATCGTGATGATGTTGGCCGGCGTGCCGTGCCTGATCAGCGACTGACGCACCGCCTCGGCCCGGCGCATCGAGAGCTTCTGATTGTAGGACGGCGAACCCGAGGTGTCGGTGTGGCCGATCACCTGGATGCGGACGGCGCGGGCACGGCTGGCGCCCTCTGCCGCATCGGCGATGATCTTGTCGGAATTCGGCGTGATCGCCGACTTGTCCCAATCGAAGAACACCTGATACTCGCTCTGCGGCTGGGCCGCCATCGGCGGCGCGGCCGGGGCCGGGGCGGCGACCGGCGTCGCCCGCGATGGACCGCCGAAGGTGTAACGCAGGCCGGCCAGGATGGTGTGGTTGCGGTACTCGCCCTTGGAGGTCACCGGACCCAGCTCGAACTCCGGATCGACGGTGGCGAAGTAACGGTAGTCCAGCGTCAGCGCCACATTGTCGTTGATCGCATAGGACGCGCCGACGATGCCCTGATAGGCGAAGACCCAATCGCGGTCGCTGGCGCCGTTCAGCGACTGCTTCACGCCGGCGATACCGGCACCTGCACCGATATAGGGGGTGATCGGCAGACCGATGTCGATGTCGTACAGAAGGTTGCCCATGAAGGCGACCGAACTCATCCTGCCGCCCAGACCGTTCAGGCCGGGGGTGGCGCTGCTGGTGCTGTCGATGCTGTTGCGCCACCGCCAGGCGGCCTCCAGCTCGGCGCGCAGGCCCATCGCGGTGGCGTAGCCGACCGACAGGTCGCCGATGCCGCCGATCTTGAATTCCTCCTTCAGGCCCAGGCCCGGAGCCGGATAGCTCCCAAGGTCGGCATCCTCGGTCCAGTTCACGCCGGCCCCCGCGCCGACATAAAAGCCTTCCGTACCGGCAAAGGCGGCGGTCGGGACGGCCAGTGAAGGAATGGCGGCGGCCAGTGCCGTGCCCAGCAAAATCCCACGCATCGTCATGTTCTTGTTCCCATCGTTGACGGCGTTGGCGGATCGGGACGTCCCGGCCTGCGGCGAAGTGCGTGACAGAACGGGCTCCGGCTCCGACAATGGAATCGTCCGGCCCGCCTTCCAATCCCGGCCCAGCAAGCCCATCTTTGCTGTTGCAGATTTGCCTCAGCGGAAATAGGGGCATTTTCTCTTTTGATAACAACGGTTTGGACAGACAGCGCAATGACTTCTACCCCGGACGGATCAGTCGATTACCCCCTCTGCGCCACCCCAGATCCCGGCGGATGGCAGGAGGTGGTGCCGGGCGTGCTGTGGATCCGGCTGTCCCTGCCCTTCCAGCTCGACCACATCAATGTCTGGGCGCTGGACGGCGGGGCGGCCGGCTGGACGCTGGTCGACTGCGGTCTGGGCGATCCGCGCAGCCGCGCGGTGTGGGAGGGTCTGCTGCGCGATGCGCTGGGCGGGCGTCCGGTGGAGCGGGTGGTGGCGACGCATTTCCATCCCGACCACATCGGCGCCGCCGCCTGGCTGGTGGAGCGGACCGGCGCCGGCTTCGCCACCTCGTTGACCGAGTGGCTGTTCGCCCGCACCCTGTCGGCAGGCAACGATGCCGCCGCCGACGCGGTGGTCGAGCGTTTCTACCGCCGCTGCGGGCTTGATGAGGAGGTGATGGCATCCCTGCTCGCCCGCAAGGGGGCCTACAGCCGCGGGGTGCCGGCGGTGCCGGCGACGCTGACCCGCCTGCGGGCCGGCGACCGGCTGCGGGTGGGCGACCGCGATTGGACGGTGATCGGCGGCAGCGGCCACACGGCGGAGCCGGTCAGCCTGCACCGCCCGGCCGATGCGGCCGGTCCGGACCTGTTGATTTCCGGCGACCAGATCCTGCCGCGGATCAGTCCGAACATCAGCGTCTGGCCGTCGGAGCCGGACGCCGATCCGCTCGCCGATTATCTCGCCAGCCTGGAAGGGTGGAGCGCCCTGCCGGCGGACACGCTGGTCCTGCCCTCGCATGGGCGCCCATTCCACGGCCTGCACCGGCGCGCCGGGGATCTGGCCCGGCACCATGCGGAGCGTCTGGCCGAGATCGAAACGCTGTGTGCGGAACCGCAGACCGCGGCCGCGGTGACGCGGGCGCTGTTCCCGCGTCCGCTCGACCCGCAGCAGATGCTCTTCGCCGTGGGCGAGGCGGTGGGGCACCTCAACCACCTGATCGGCCAGGGGCGGCTGGAGCGGGTGGCCGGACGGCATGTCGGAATGCCGGCCGCCGACCTTTACCGCCGGCCGGATGTCACGGGTCCGGCCTGACGGCGATCACTTGGTACGGCGATCACTCGGTTACGATCTCGAACTCGTGGGGATCGAGCAGGGTCGCCACCGACAGGGTCTTCAGCGTCTTCGGGTCGTCGGTGCGTTTCATCTGGGCATGCTGGGTGCCCATGCCGTCCTTGCGGATGGCGATCACTTCCCAATAGCCGCCGCTGGGGGACAGCTTGCGATAAATCTGTCCCTCAACCACCTCGCGCTTCCTGCGCATCTTCGTTCTCCAAAACCCGTCCCATACCGGCGGCCGTCACGGTCGCCGCGAAGGGCGCCATTGAAGCACAAAACCCCCCTGTCGTGGCGAGTGTCCGTTCGGTGACCCTTTGCCGATGCTGCATATGCGCTGTCGCAGTGCCGCACGACGGTGGCACCCCCGATGACCCTTTGCCGCAGTGCGGTTTCAAGGTGGAACAAAATCTGCGGCTGTGGGTTCATATGCGTCATGAACACCGATCTCGACGTGCTTGTCTTCGCGACCCGCCTGGTTGATGAACTGGGCGAGACCGCGATTCGAATGAGCCGCGTTCGTCTTGTCGAACTCACGGCCGCCAATCACACCCGCGCCGCCGCCTTTTGGCGGGAGGTGATGCGCACCTCCGAGCGGCTGCTCAGCGAGCAGACGGGCGGGCGTGTGGCGACCGGGCTCTCCTCCCCGGCCATCGCCGCGGCGCAACCGGCCGTGGCCCAGCACCACGTCGCGCATGTTCCCCGACCTATTCCCTGACCCGTATCCAGGCAAGGCCGCGGTGCCGCCGCGGCATTGTCGGTCGGACAGCAAAACCTCCCATCGATTTCCAAAGAAAAAGGGCCGGCACGAAGTGCCGACCCCTTTCCACGGAACGCTGATGCGTTTCGCTTACTTCACTTCGGCGTACTGGCCGTTGTGCCACTTGTACCAGACATAGGCCGGGCTGGTGACGTCGCCCTTGGCATCGAAGCCGATCTTGCCGATGACGGTGTCGTAGTTGCCCTTGCGCATGACTTCGGCAACCTTGGCCGCATCGGTCGACTTCGCCTGCTTCACCGCGTCCGCCCAGATCTGGAGAGCGGCATAGGTGTACAGGGTGTAGCCTTCCGGCTCGTAACCGGCCTTGCGGAACGTCTCCACGACGGCCTTGGCGGTCGGCTTCTCGCGCGGATCCGGACCGAAGGTCATCATGGTGTCCTCGCCGGCGTCGCCGGTGATGGCCCAGTACTCGTTGGTCACCAGCGCGTCACCCGACACGATGGTGGCCTTCAGGCCCTGGTCCTTCATCTGGCGGGCGATCAGACCGGCCTCGGTGTGATAGCCACCGATGTAGACGGCGTCGACGTTCGCCTGCTTCAGCTTCGACACCAGAGCGGAATAGTCCTTCTCACCGGCCGTATAGGCTTCGTAGATGGCTTCCTTCTGGCCGCCGGCGTTCAGCGCCTTCTGCGTCTCGTCGGCCAGACCCTTACCGTAGGCCGACTTGTCGTGCAGGATGGCGACGTTCTTGCCCTTGAACTTCTCCAGCAGATACTTGCCGGCGATCAGGCCCTGCTGGTCGTCACGGCCGCAGACGCGGAAGACGTTCTTCAGGCCCTGCTCGGTCAGCTTCGGGTTCGTCGAAGCCGGGGAGATCTGCAGCATCCCTTCTTCGGCGTACACCTGGCTGGCCGGGATCGACGAGCCCGAGCAGAAGTGGCCGGCCACGAACTTCACACCGGCCTTGGCCAGCTGGTTGGCGACGGCGACGGCCTGCTTCGGATCGCAGGCGTCGTCACCGACTTCCAGCTTCAGCTTCTGGCCCAGGACACCGCCGGCGGCATTGATGTCCGCGACGGCCTGCTCCATGCCCTTCTTCATCTGCTCGCCGAAGGTGGCGTACTGGCCGGTGATCGGGCCGGCGGTGGCCACCGCGATGTCGGCCTTGGCGGCCGTGGCGGAGAGCGCGGTCGCCGCGATCGCGGCGAGAAGGGACAGCTTGAATTTCATGGGTGTGCTTGCTCCCTGTTCTATGAAGTGGTCCCTGTTGCAACATACCCCCGGCCCTTTCGGGCCTTGCCGCCGGGTCCCCTCCGGCGGGTCTCAGAATACCATACCCCAAGTGGCGCACGGTGCGACAGTTTCGCGGGCACCAATCAGCCGTACGGTCTATTTCTGTTGTCTTATTCTCCGGCACCGATGCCAGTCCGGTCGCGCCAGCCGAAGGGTCCGGCGCGCTCATAGAGCCACGGATACTGGTTGACCATGCGCCTTGCGATGGCGATGCGATGCGCCGTCAGCGTGATGATGCCGAGCACGACCGTGTGGACGATGAAGCCCCACGGCGACAGCAACTGCTCGCCGAACAGGCCCCAGGCCAGGAAGCGGTCGCCCACCCCCAGCAGCAGCGAGTAGGCCAGGACGTTCGACACCGGCTTCCAGCCCTCCGCCAGCGTCTGCCCGGTCAGCACGCCGCAGCCGCCGAACACCAGAAGCGTCAGGAACACGAAGACCGGAACCGACGAACCCAGGATCGTCTCCATCTCAGTGACCCCCTTCCAGATAGGCCGACCGCACCTCCGGGTCGGCCAGAAGCTGCGCCCCCGTCCCCGTCATCGTGATCTTCCCCGTTACCATCACATAGGCCCGGTGCGCCAGCTTCAGCGCGTGGAAGGCGTTCTGTTCCACCATGAACACCGTCATCTTCTGTTCCCGGTTGATCTCCTGGATCACCTGGAAGATCTGCTTCACGATCAGCGGCGCCAGACCAAGGCTCGGCTCGTCCAGCAGCAGCAGGCGCGGCTGGCTCATCAGCGCCCGCCCGATCGCCAGCATCTGCTGCTCGCCGCCCGACATCGTGCCGGCGCGCTGGTTGATGCGCTCCTTCAGCCGCGGGAACAGCGTCAGCACCCGCTCCAGCTCGCGCTCGAAGCTGCCGGGCTGGGCGACGATCGAGCCCATCTGCAGGTTCTCAAGCACCGTCATCCGCGGGAAGATGCGACGGCCTTCCGGGCTTTGCGCGATGCCGCGCCGCACGATCTCGTGGGTGGGGAGGTCGGTGATGTCCTCGCCCTCGAAGAACACCCGGCCCTGGCGCGCCCGCGGGCTGCCGCAGATCGTCATCAGCAGCGTCGACTTGCCCGCCCCGTTCGCGCCGATCAGCGAGACGATCTCGCCGGCGCCGATCTCGATGTCGATGCCCTTCAGCGCCTCGATGGCGCCGTAAAACGTATGGACGCCCGATACCTTCAACATGGCTCAGGCCCCCTTCTGTGCGAGGTTCAGGTCGGCCGCGATCTCCGGCGGCAGGGCTTCGTCCTCGTCCTCGCCCAGATAGGCGCGGATCACCGCCGGGTCGTTCTTCACATGCTCCGGATCGCCGTCGGAAATCTTCCGGCCATAGTCCAACACCACAACATGGTCGGAAATGCGCATCACCACGCTCATGTCATGCTCGATCAGCAGAACGCCGGTCTGGTGCCCCTGCGGCGTCCGGACGTCGCGGATGAAGGTCAGGATCTCGGCCAGCTCGCCCGACTCGCGCGGGTTCAGGCCGGCCGCCGGCTCGTCCAGGCAGAGCAGGACCGGCTCCGTGCACATCGCCCGCGCGATCTCCAGCCGGCGCTGGGCGCCATAGGGCAGGTTGCCGGCCTCCCAGTCGGCGAACTCGGTCAGGCGCACCCGGTCCAGCCAGTATTTCGCCAGCTCCACCGCCTCATGCTCGGCCTTGCGGAAGCCCGGCAGGCCCAACAGGCCGGCGATGGCGAAGCCCGACGCCCGCATCAGCTTGTTGTGCTGGGCGACGATCAGGTTCTCCAGAACGCTCATGCCGCTG